>JAQYWP010000245.1 GCA_029379285.1 Rhizonema sp. PD38 | reverse complement strand
GTTTTAGCTAATGCCGCTCCCAAAGATACTGAATCAACAGATTCAAGAGAAACACCGATTTGTGGTTGTTGTTCTTGGTTAATACCCCAAAAAGCACGAAAACGCGGGATATCAAAACCATATAAACCATTAAAGGAACTTGCTGGTTGTGGTTGACCGTTTTTCACCAGCCACGCCGCAGCCACAAATGCATCGGTAACTTCTGGCATCTCGGCTTGTAGTCCTTCTAAAGTGTTGTGCTTCCCTGGATCGAAGGGAATAAAGCGCACTGCACTGGGGCTAATCAGTACCAGAGGGCGTCCAGCTAATTTGGGAATATCATTGCGATCGCCAGGAATAAATTGATGTGTCACCTGACTCATCACAGGTCCGATCATAAAATTTGAATCTAAGTATTTTAAGGAAAAGAAGCCTCCGTCTACCGCAGCTACAGCATTAGTACCACTCCTCGCCAAAATCTCTTTAACTTGATAACGGCTGTTTGCATGAATAGTGATTGGTTTGCCACCTTTTACCATAACAAGTTTAATTTTGTCAATGGTCATGGCAGTTTGTTGGACAGGACTTGTAAAGTCAAAGCCCATTTTCCAATGCGGTAATTCCGGTCCTCCCCAAGCTTGAGCGATCGCATCTTTTAATTTCGATTCACTAAAGCGAGAAACCGTCAGTAAAGTATTTGATGCACCTGCAAACCGTTCATCCGCATCATTCATTGTCAATGCCAGTTCATACCCTGCACTGTAGACTGAACGTGCGACTCGCTCATCATATTTACCTGATGGGTAAGTAAAGTAGCGGATTCTTGTACCTAACTTCGTTTCAAGAACATTCTTCGAGTCTACGGTTTCCTTTTGTAGTTGCTCATCGGAAACTTTCGTTAAATCATCTGGGTGAGTGACACTATAAGATGCAATTGTCACTAAAGGATTTACTGCCATCTCCCGTAGCTGTTCCCAACTCACATTCTTGCCTATGTTATTATTTATACTATCAGTAGAAACTGAGAACAATCCAGGATAATTATATTTTTTTAGTAAAGGATAAACATACTGATAATGCCCTTTATAACCATCGTCAAATGTCAACAGAACTGGTTTTGTTGGTAGTGGTAGTCCTGTCTGCAAATGAGTCATTAGCTGATCAAGACTGATAGGAGTTACACCTTGGTCTTTGATCAACTCGAACTGTTTTTCTAATTCATCAGACGTAAGATCGAAGAATCCTTTTTTTTGAGACAGGATGTCGTGATACCTGATAATAGGGACTCTTGCCAACTTTGCTCGATCATTGATGTACGGCCAGGGACTGCGATTTAGGTAAGCTAAGACATAAGGACCAAGTCCTTCCACAAGATTTTGTACGCCCAAATATGGTTCACTGAGCCAAGTAGATATCTGCACACCAGTCGTGATTAAACGCGATCCCTGGTTATCCTGTTCTGAATGATTGCTGCAAGCTTCTGCTGTTGTTGGCACGGGAGGCGTGGCTGAATTGATGTTGGCAGATTGTGCAGCAGCAAGTTCTGGTAAAAATCCCGATAGAGTGCAAAAACCCAAAACAAGCATATAAAGTCCGCTTCGGGGGTAAATGTTAGTCAATTTGTCAGCAAGAAAGCGATTTTTAGATATAAAAGTCATAATTTTTTGTCATGACAGGGGGTCATAAGGTGACCGTCTTGAGTACTGAAATCAGGTTGACGCTCATACTTTATTATTTGTTCTTTATCTATATGTTCAAAAAATTATTAAGAAATTATTAATTTTTTTGAGTGAGAGCATGAAGGATGGGGGGAATAAGACCAAGAATCATTTGAATCTTCCACTCAATAACAGTATAAGTGCTGCTTGCATAACAATATGGATGATGAGGCGAAGATAAGAAAGCTTTGCACGTTTTATCCGTATAAAGAATTGTATTACTTGCAACATAAAGATACATACTTTGTCTTTTAAGAGAAGCAAACAGCTTTACCAAAATCCCGGTCTGTAAATAATGAATAAAAAATCAGCTTGAATGAAAGACAAACTTTCTTGAGTCAAAATAGAAACGCGTTCCAAAGATGGAATACTTCTTCAGAAAGTACTGTCACCACCCGTTGATAAATACAAATGACGAATGACTAATGACAAAAAACGACCCTCACAAGAGCAAACTTTAACTTTTGATCGACGAGGAAGTTTCAAAGGAAATTAATAGTATTTTTTCCTTTATTTGAAATATTATTTAAAATAGAGAGAGCCTCCACTATAAATTTACAGGGAGCAGGTAAATGGCGGTGATTGCAGTCTTAGATTATGACATGGGCAACTTGCACTCAGTTTGCAAAGGCTTGGAAAAAGCTGGAGCAACTCCCAAGATTACTGATTCTTCAAAAGAATTGCATCGAGCAGATGCAGTTGTTTTACCTGGAGTCGGTGCATTTGATCCAGCAGTGCAACACCTGCGAGCGCGTGGTTTAGAAGAACCAATAAAAGAAGCGATCGCATCTGGGAAACCTTTCTTAGGAATTTGCTTGGGATTGCAAATTCTCTTTGAATCCAGTGAAGAAGGTACCAAACCGGGACTGGGAATTATCAAAGGGAAAGTGCGCCGATTTCGTCCAGAACCAGGCATATCCATTCCTCACATGGGTTGGAATCAACTTGATATGACTCAACCAAAAAGTATTCTATGGGAACATTTACCATCTCAGCCTTGGGTTTATTTTGTCCATTCTTACTATATAGATCCTGTTGATACCCAAGTTTGTGCTGCAACTGTTACGCATGGTAGCCAAACTGTAACCGCAGCTATAGCTCATAAAAACCTAATGGCAGTCCAGTTCCACCCCGAAAAGTCATCTAACATCGGATTGCAAATTCTGTCTAACTTTGTATCTCAAGTTCGCGAAAAAGTGGCTGCCTAACAACTTGGTCTTTAGTCCTTGTCCTTTGTCTTTTGTAACCAAGGGTGAATGACCAATAAAGAACTCAGAACACATTTGTCAAAACAAAGCCATGTGTTCACATATGCTCCTAGATGGCAAGTCAGGTTACACTCTTTTTGTATTTAATCTTCCTTGGGAGTATTCTGAGTTCTGATCATAATTTGCTGTAAAAACTCGCTTAATATTTCGATAACTTAGAACGCATTTGTAAATAATTGTAAACCCTGACAAGAGACTGGGTTTCTTTGGTGTGATAACCTAGATACATATTTCTGTTACACTTTATTTCGCTCTAATCTGTCATTTGTTTCCTGGATAACAAAAGACCAAGAACAACCTCACAGCTAAGCGTGCAATTTAAATGTGTAAGAGCTTAACTTAATCGGAAAAACCTAATTTCTCTTGTCTTAATGTTTTTTTACAGTTTTTCTGAAAGTTTCATTCAATCTGCTCGATCAAAACATTTACCTCACAGAGGAGTCAAAACAGAAATATGTGGCCCTCTACGGAGCTTTAGCGTAGCGGACGCTCTAGAAAGAGTGTCAGGATAAGCCTATGGCTACCGCTCCTAGTCAGAGAACGCTCCTGTAAAGAAATAGAGAGAACTTGACAACTGATGGGCGGACTGTAGTATACTAAATGGACTTAATTTTCAAGTGAGTTAGCGGGAAAAACCTCAATATACAAATAAATAAAAATTAAGATCCTATGATGCGGAATAGTAATTGTAAGAGCGAGTTTGAGAAAATTGTTAGTTTTTCGTCACAAGTTATGAGATGAAACCTGCCCTATTTGAGGATGGCATAGGCGAATTCTCGCTGACTTACTTCAGATATTTATAACTGTTTGGTTATTTATGCCTCGTTGTACTAGGCTCTTAAAATCCTTTAAGGAAAGTTTGCTTTATTTTGTGAAATCAGTCAAAGAACGGCATTGATTTCCTGAATACTTTCCCAAAATCCAAGCATCAAAAATGGTATGAGCCTGAGAATTTACGGTAATCGTCAGTTAAAAACTTTACCAGGAAAAGAAACTAGACCCACTAGTGGACGGGTTAGGGAAGCAATCTTTAATATTTGGCAGGGAAAAATAGCTGGTTGTCACTGGCTGGACTTATGCGCTGGTACTGGTTCAATGGGTGCAGAAGCTTTATGTAGAGAAGCCTTCTCAGTCACAGGAATTGAGCAGTCTAGCCGCGCTTGTGCCGTTATCCTACAAAATTGGCAGCATTTAGCTAATGCTGAACAGAAAATTCAAGTGTTACGGGGAGATGTTCGAGATTGGTTGCCAAAGCTTTCTCTTCACCAATTTGATCGGATATACTTTGATCCACCCTATGCCAGTGGATTGTATCAACCAGTCTTAGAGGCGATCACTAACTGCGAGCTTTTAGATCCTAATGGTGAAATAGCAGTCGAACATAGCACTCACGACTATACGCCAACAGTCATTGCTGCTTGGGAAATCTGCCGCGAAAAAGTTTATGGGAATACAGCTGTAACATTCTATAGGATCAGGGAGTAACGAGTCGCTCCTCCCCATGTCCTTCGTTTATAAACCGAGTTGATTGCCACGCTTATACTGCTGATAGGCTTTGTAAAACAAGCCGCTCAGAGTTATGAATATCAGACCGAGTACAATACCATCAAGTAGGGGTTCAATCACTTGAAATCTCCTTTGCAATTATTCATATGAATGCTTTCTGTCCTTTATCTTATCAGATGAAGGATAGGGGGAGAGAAAGAAAGCATAGGAGGCTTTGGGAGTAGAGCATCTGGGGGGAAAAAGTTGATAGACATTTAGTTTAGTTTTTCCTCCCCTGCCTCCCCTCCCCTGACTCCTATGCTCCTCTGCCTACTCTCTAGACTCTTATTTGGCTTATCTTGAAGTTGTGGACAATTTGGCAACTGAAAACTTTAATTTGTGCTTGCAGACACAATCAAGAACTTTTAAGCTATGTGTATGAAAAGAAAACTTTCTGTACACTTTGACATCAACAGCAAAACTTTTGCATAACCAGATTACCAAACCTGAAATTCTGATTCAGCGGATCGCTATGATAGCTTTGGCGATTGTGCTAGCAGTCCTTTTGGGCTTTTTTGCTGTTCGCATCCTAAGAGACTCCGATCCCTACTTCCAAAGCGTTCTGTCACGTAGAGGAGATCCAATTCAAGGACATGCTATCTTTCAAATCAATTGTGCTGATTGTCATGGCTTTCAAGCAGACGGACTCGTAGGCCCCAGTTTGCAAGCCATTTCCAAGCGCAAGTCCCGTTATGGTATAATCCACCAAGTTACCAGTGGAGAAACGCCTCCAATGCCTAAATTTCAACCAAATTACCAAGAAATGGCCGATCTCCTCAGCTATTTAGAAAAATTATAGTGTTGACAACAGTTTGCTAAAACAGAACTCAAGTTAGTACAAAGATACGAGAGCGAAGGCTCTGGTAAATCCGAATGTTTTAGCACTATTGGGGAGAAGCTGAATGAAAGAAGTATAAATAAAAACTTCAGTTGTTCGGATCAAACCCACTTTACAAGAAAGAACAATTAAGGTATCTCCGCGCTTTTGTATAAAGCGACTGAACGTCCAAGTCCCACCATTTAAAGGATGGGATCATAGCCGCACAACCGAAGTCTATCTATTCTCAATTGAATGCAATACGTGGTTTGAAGACGTGCCATAACGCGTCTTGACATTGCTTTTTTGGAAAAGTATGTGATTCAAATGAAACCCGCTATAACCCTCTTCTGTCACTCTCCGAAAACAAAAATCAAAAGCAATGTTTAAACCTTATATTAGACTACGGTTGGGTTTGTAACTTTATTTTCTAGCATTATAGACATGACAAGCCGCAGAAATTGCACATCCTTACTATATTTCCACACTTGGTCGTGTTATTTCTTTTACAAGACATTGAACGCCTAAAACATCTGGCACGTAAGTCTTGGAATTGACATTTAAATTTCCAGGTGCAAGATCTGAGTCTGGCTATGTTTGGGCTGAAAAAGTTTCAAAGTCCCAATAGGAATCCTGTAGTATTATTGTAAGCATGAATTGGATACTTGATTTTTTGAAGTTTACTGAATCTAGGAATATGATTTCAACCTCTGAACCAATCTTAATTTAAGTCCCTGTTAGTAAAATGGAACCTGAATTCAACTTTTTTCAGCAGTGGTATCCCCTCTCACCAGTCGAAGATTTAGCCTTAGAGCAACCAACTTCAGTAACACTTTTGGGACTGCGTTTAGTTATCTGGAAACCTAAATCATCTCAAACTTTTCGGGTGTTTTTAGATCAATGTCCTCACCGCCTTGCACCCCTTAGTGAGGGGCGCATTGATGACACAACGGGGAATTTAATGTGTAGCTATCATGGTTGGCAATTTGATGAGCAGGGAGTTTGTACTCATATTCCCCAAGCAGAAAATCCAGAACTTTTGAGTAAGAATAAAGAAAATCTGTGTGCTGTAGCACTACCAGTTCGTCAGGAACAGGATTTACTCTGGGTTTGGCCAGATACAAAATCAAGCGAACAAGCTGCTAGTAGACCCTTACCTTTATCACAGCAAGTAGATGCTACTATTGGCTTCGTTTGGTCTTCTTATGTACGGGATTTAGAATATGACTGGCAAACCCTTGTGGAAAATGTGGCAGATCCGAGTCATGTTCCTTTTGCTCATCACGGCGTGCAGGGCGATCGCTCAAAAGCAAAACCGATACCAATTAAAATTGTGCAATCTACATCAAATTTGATTGAAGCGGCAATAGCTGGGAGCTTTGAAAGAACAATCACTTTTGAACCACCTTGTCGCTTGGAGTATGCAATCAAGTTTGGTAACTCTGAAAAGCAGTTTGGACTTGTCACTTATTGTATACCAGTATCACCTGGTAAATCTCGGATTGTTGCTCAGTTTCCCCGTAACTTTGCCAAAACACTCCATCGTCTCATACCCCGTTGGTGGGATCATATTAGCGAACGCAATCAAGTTCTTGATGGAGATATGGTTCTCCTCCAGCAGCAAGAGTATTTTCTACAACAGACAAAATCGATCCCTCGTTGGAAAACTTCCTATCGACTACCTACAAGTGCAGATAGGCTAGTGATTGAGTATAGGAATTGGTTTGATAAATATTGTCTTGGACAGCTACCCTGGAATCAAGTAGGAATAAGTGTTCCAGAAATCGGGAATATAAATAACAATCGAGAACAAGTTTTGGATCGCTACAAACAGCATACGCAGCATTGTAGTAGCTGTCGGCGGGCGCTGAAAGGTGTGCAATACTTGCAGGCAGCTTTTTTGATATATTCTACTATTATTGTTTGTGCTGTTGCTCTTCTTCCTGACACTTTAAAAGTTAAACTGGGTTTACCCCTAACTGTGACAGCACTACTAAGTTTAGGAGCTTACGCCTGGTTGAAATTCTGGCTTAGTCCGAGGTTTTACTTTGTAGACTATATCCATGCACAAAGATAGGGATCAACGATTTGGGTGTCGGCGTAGATCGAAGATTCGTGCAAGATATAAGTCAACTAAACTGCCGTGCATAGGATCGGGCATAGTGACGTTCAATTACTAACAATTCCTCGTGAGTTCCTGATTCTACTATCTGCCCTCGTTCTAAAACTAAAATATGATCGCATCGTCTGACTGTACTGAGATGATGAGCAATAATAAAAACAATCCGTTTCTGCATGAGTCTTTCTAAAGCCTCCTGTACCAAAGCTTCCGACTCAGAAGAAGAGTGCGGATGTGGCTTCATCGAGAATTAAAATTCTTGGGTTAAGTAAGACAGCACGGGCGATCACAATTCCTTGCTTTTGCCCTCATTTTTCTATTTCTTACGCTTTTTGAGCAAACGTGATTACGAGAGTGGAACCCACGCAGAACGGGATATTAAGATAGCAATATCTTAATATCCACGTGGCTGAGCGCTCGGAGAGTGTCAAAAATTGCAATATGTATGAGTCAAACACCTTCTTACAATGAAAGCCGCGAAATGCTGAAGTGGTTGAACCACAACCGTCAGATGTTATTAGATTTATATCGAAATCAATATGTTGCTTACAATGCTAATGGCTTAATTGCTCACAGTGAAAACTTGCGTGAAGTGTTAGAGTTAGCAGATGCTTCAAAGCAGCTTTATACAATTTACTTAGTTCCACGCTGTACTGCTTCTATCCAGATTTTACCAATTCGCTTTCGTACAGTTAGTCGCCATGATTGCCAGCCAAATTGTCATGTAAAACTGAAGCACTGAGATATAAATATTTCTACAACAATGTTGGTAGACTCAGGTACCGAACTGAGTTTAATATCATTAAAAGTTGGTCAAGATTTAGGATATGCTTTAGCTGATGCAGAATCAGCTTTACTAGCAGAAACCATAGGCGGAAGAGTTGAGTATGTTTTACGCAATGTTGAAATGACAATTGATGGACACAGTTTTGTTGCTCCTGTGGCATGGTTACAAACTAACACAGGTGGAGAACAATTGCTTCTGGGACGGGAAGTTGTATTTGATAAGTTTAATATTGAGTTTAGGCAGGCTGACGAGCAAATCATTTTTAAATAGCGTGAAGATTTAAATTCATAAAGCTCAACTGGTAAAATGTCTCCATGTCAAGTTTTTGTTGCAAATTTTTATAAAACTCAGTCATCAACAATATTTGAAGATCGCCAAAGTTTGCGGGAAATCTCAGATCAACTGAACTGCCGTGCATAGGATCGCGCATAGCGACGTTCAAGTGCTAACAATTCCTCGTGAGTTCCCGATTCTACTATCTGCCCACGTTCTAAAACTAAAATACGATCGCATCGTCTGACTGTACTGAGACGATGAGCAATAATAAAAACAGTCCGCTTCTGCATGAGTCTTTCTAAAGCCTCCTGTACCAAAGCTTCCGACTCAGAATCTAGTGCGGATGTGGCTTCATCGAGAATTAAAATTCTTGGGTTAAGTAAGACAGCACGGGCGATCGCAATTCTTTGCCTTTGCCCACCGGATAAATTTACCCCTCTCTCTCCCACCCAAGTATAGTAACCCTCTGGTAGTTGGGTAATAAATAGATCGGCGTTGGCAATTTTCGCCGCTTTCTTGACAGCTTCGAGATCAAAGGAATCTTGTCCAAAAGCAATATTTTGAGCAATTGTCCCAGAAAACATTGTCGTTTCTTGGGGAACAATGCCAATTTGTCGTCGCAAACTGTCAAGTTTTACATCACGGATATTGACACCGTCAATGAAAATGTCACCACTGGAGTCATAAAAGCGGGGTAGGAGATTTACGAAAGTAGTTTTCCCAGCACCAGAAGCACCAACTAGTGCGATCGCTTCTCCAGGCAATGCTAACAAATTGATATCTTTTAAAACTGGTTCACCGGGTTTGTAAGCAAAGGAGACATGACGGTATTCAACTTTACCCGTGACAGCAGGAAGGGCGATGGCGTCTGGCTTTTCTTCCACCGTTGGTTTGATTGCCAATAACTCAAAAACCCGGTCAACAGAAGCTTCACCCTGCTTAAACTCGTTATAATTATTTGTCGTATGACCAATAGGATCGATTAATAACGCCGCAGCTGCAAGGTAGCTGAAAAACTCAGTCACCGTCAAGTTGTGTTTTTGAATTTGCCATACACCCACTAATAAAAGTGATAGCGCACTTAAGGCTTCGAGAAATCCCACAATTGGAATTTGAATCGCTTTTATTCGTTCAGTTAAATATTTTGCCTGCAGACTGTGTTCGGCTTCACGGCTAAACCTGGCAATTTCGTAATTTTCTGCGGCAAAAGCTTGCACCAAACGGATACCGCCAAACACTTCTGTCAGAATAGCCGACAAATTCGAGACACGATTTTGACTTTTTAAAGAGAACTTGCGTAACCGTTCACCAAACCAGCC
>JAQYWP010001261.1 GCA_029379285.1 Rhizonema sp. PD38 | reverse complement strand
CGCTAACGCCAGATGCCTGCGGAGGGAAACCCTCCCGCAGCACTGGTCTCACCTCCTGCAGCGCTGGACTCACCGCAAGCGGAGAGAGGAGTAAGGAGCAGGAGGGGTTTAGACATAATTAAGGTTAATTTACTGAACATGATATAATACCTTGCTCTTACCAGATGTGTTCATCCTATTTGCTCATTTGCAGTCACCTTAAAATCAAATGATTTGAGGAGTGAGAGTTTCTTTTGCAATATGAACGAGAACGTAAGCATTCTGCCCGTAATTTCAAGCTTGAAGTGCCATGCATTACTTGTAAGGGTTAGGTGGTATGTAAAGGGTTATATAATGCGCGTTCCTTCGCTGACCAATGAAAGTGCTAATAACTGAATGCTTAAACTGATCACTACATTAACCGAACTATATATGATACATTTCAATGAATTACGAAACTGCTCGCAAATTCCTTATTGACCAAACAATCATCACCAAGGAAAATCCAGATGCCCTGTTAATGCGTTTACAGCAGGCAACTCCACCAGTCCCAGGTCAAATCACCTCAATTTTATTAGCTTTGAAAGTGGTCTTTGAAGGTCTTAAAGATGCTACTACTGTAGAACGAGAACTGGCTTACGCTTTGTACCAGTTAAGTATAAAAGCCCAACAACTGTTTGTCGCGGGGCATAAAGCTGGAGTGAATTGGCCGCCACTGCTGAAAGAAGATTTGTTAAGAATTGCGATGGCAACTGAAAGTATCTTTTCTGGTAATTGGCAAAATTTACACTAAATGTTATTAGTGAACAAAAAGACTAAAAGCTGAAATCTGATTATCAGTTCAAACCATTGCCCATTCTTTAAAGAGAGAGTAATAAAGTTATTTGCTTGATACTTTAAACCCCTTAGGAAAGCTTTCAGAACTTTTACATAAACGAAGTTTTCAGAAAACGATCATCAGGGTGAGAGTGATCGCTCTTCTATGGAGAATTTTCCATAGGTATAGCGGTTCTCGTTTTAGTCACATCCCATACGCTCTCTCAAGAAAGCCCCTCTCCCAAGCACTGGTAAAAATGACCGGACTTACATTTACCATTATGTAACGCCCAAATTTATGAGTAAATGCTGAGTCAACACTAAGTTTTTTCAATGAATAAATTCAGATAATTCACAAATTGGTCTCAGATGAAATTCAGTATCAACTGGGATGCTTTTATGTAGTTGAGATCATAAAAAATCAGGAAACACAAATGAAACTCGCTTCTTTGGTCACCAGTGTCGCTCTGTTTGGTATGTTCACAGTCTCGGATGTTCCATTTAAAGCGATTTCTTCTTCACTCACTCGAGCATCGGCCCAAGAAATAAAGGTAGCAGCAGGTGATGCGTCCCAACAAAAGATCGATCAACTTCTCGCAGTCAAAGGTAAACCCGGTAGTGGCGAAACGATGCGTCAATTGTACGTTAAAGACCTTTCACCTATCGGGATTCAGCCAGGTGGAGCCGGAATGGTGGTTAACTTCTATAGTAAGAATGATGACACAACAATATCTTATTGCTCAACCTATGATGTGATTGTTGCGATTAAGAAAGGTAAGCATCCCAAATTTGCTGCTGCTGAAGTGAAGTAAGGAACTTGTAAATAAAAAAAGTCCAGTCTTTAGCAGCTGACGATTGACACTCTCACTGTCAACAACCTGAACTTGTATAATTTATTTTTTGGAGATCCCTTATTGGGATGATGCTGCACCTGAGTCATGAGCAGTTCTGAACGTGATCGGGTGTAGCTACCCATGGCATTTTCATTGTTGTTAGTGCAGCATCGCATCAGGGGTAGAGTGCATTATATACAGCGACGGTAGTCAAACTCTCTCGTACTTTGCGGATTCTGCTCATCTCAGTCGCAGCAACTTATATTTTCCAACATCAGTACGAAATATTCTGGTAGTCGTTTTTTCGGTAAATCTCCCGTAATCTTCGTGTTCGATCTTGGAATATCTCTCATTCGTCATGAGGAAAAATTAGCAATCAACATTATCGATTCCGTAATTCCTCTTCCATCTTATTCAAATCAGTCTTAAGTAAAACAGTCATTTGACCGACAAATGCTTTGCCTTCCTTAGGTTGTGCTACTTCTATCCAGTAAGCATAGTGATCGCCTAGCCGCAACTCTCCTTGTAAAGCTTCCCGTGCTGGAGTTTGTGCAAAGTGATCTGAACTCATTGTAATTTGGTTGGGATACTGATATACAAGTTGAGCGCGATTAAAGTCTTGATATATACCCAAGCCATAAATTATTCGTAAAGATTCTTGGAGACGCTCAAATGTCATGCCATTAATAGCATCATACATAGCAATTCGCTCATTGCGAATTATGCTGCGGTCCTTGGTAAACTGCACCTTACCAGGAGGGAACACAGATGCTTGAAAAATAAATCGCTGGGCTGCTGTATCACTCCTTTGCACTAAAAATCGCTCTCCCACATTAGGGTTTAATGTCGGATGCGCCCTGATCCAAGCACCTACCTCGTCTGTTGTTTGACCTGGTAAAGCAGTAACTGGTGTTTGAGAAATCAACAACGTAAAGGGTACAATCCAAAAATAAAATAAAGATTTTTTTAACATCTTCAAGTT
>JAQYWP010001260.1 GCA_029379285.1 Rhizonema sp. PD38 | reverse complement strand
TGTCCTGCCCCTGCTTGTTAATTGCTGGTTGAACCCGGATTAGTCCAAACTCCAGCACTTGAAAACTCTTTACTATCTTAATAGGAACTGGAATAAAGGGAACTAGTACAGTGCTGCGGAATTAAAAATTTAAAATTTAACTCCATACAAAGATGCCATCATCACCGCCTTAATAATTTGTCCAACCTCGCCCAAAAATATCCGACGTGGCATTTTACTGCACCATTGGAAATAGCTGAAATGGAGTTTTCGGTTAAACAATAAACCTCTGAAAGTCATTGCTACCAGAGGTTTTGCACAGTATGCCAGGAACCAGACTTGAACTGGTGACACGAGGATTTTCAGTCCTCTGCTCTACCAACTGAGCTATCCCGGCTGGGATTTTGGTGACCACGATTAATAAATTTAGCAAACGTAGAATCATTTGTCAACTACTTGAACAAAGAATAGTAATGGGTAATTGGTGAAGTATGTTTTTCTTCCCTATTACCCGTTCCCAGAACGCAAGTCATAGGCAAAGTAGCTTATCACATATTCAGGTTCCAGACAAAAGAGCGCCGAAACACCACCACAATATGAGTCGCAAAGGCTAAAAGACTGCTCAGAAAACTGACTGGGTATGGGGTGTAGAAGCCAATGTTAACCCTACCCATACAAAAGTGAGTGCCAGTAGGAGAGAGAGGAAAAGCGCAACGAAAGGACGTGCTACCAGACAAAGCCAATAAGAGTGCAAATCAATCATGGAGTAGAAGCCTGTTTTGTACCTGTCGTCTTCCTTACTTAAAATATATTTAGAAAACACTCTAAGGCATCGCTTATGTTAGAGTATAATCCGCTGCATTGCTTGCCATCTTCCGAGGAACTTCCCGACTCAGACGACACGCCTGTGGATAATGAACTGCAAGACTTGATACCAGGATTACTCAAAGCCATGCTGGCGTTACTCTGGTCAGAACGTTGGGATTGGTTTTTTGGCGTGGATATGGGAATATACTATGACCCTGATGAACAAGGCATCACTCATGTTAGAGTATAATCCGCTGCATTGCTTGCCATCTTCCGAGGAACTCCCCGACTCAGACGATACACCTGTGGATAATGAACTGCAAGACTTGATACCAGGATTACTCAAAGCCATGCTGGCGTTACTCTGGTCAGAACGTTGGGATTGGTTTTTTGGCGTGGATATGGGAATATACTATGACCCTGATGAACCACCAATTATCCCAGATGGGTTTGTGAGTATCGGTGTCCCACGTTTGATAGATGAAGAATTGCGTCTTTCTTACGTGTTATGGGAAGAAAATGTTGTGCCGATGTTCGTTTTGGAAGTGGTGTCGAAAAAGTATCGGGGAGAATACAGTACCAAAAAACAAAAGTATGCTCAACTGGGTGTGTTGTTCTATGCAGTATATTCTTCCCAACGGCGCAGAAAACCACGCTTAGAAGTGTATCGCTTGGTGAATGACAGTTATGAGTTATTGCAGGGAAATCCAGTATGGTTACCAGAGATGGGTTTGGGAATTGGTAGGGAAAGAGGAGCTAACCAGGGTATAACACGAGAGTGGTTGTACTGGTATGATGAGCTTGGGCAACGCTTGCTCACACCCGAAGAACGGATTGTTGAAGCTCAAAGGCGTGTAGATGTTGAACAACAAGCTCGTCTTGAAGAGCAACAGCGTCGCATTGAGGCGGAAACGCATCGTCTTGAAGAACAACAGCGTCGCATTGAAGAACAACAGCGTCGCATTGAGGCGGAAACGCGATCGCAAACCCTAGCACAAAGGCTCAGGGATCTCGGCATAGATCCAGAAACTTTAACTTAAGATTTGTGACTGCTCGGGAAATGGATTTTTGTGGGTTGGCTTGCCGTAGAGAAACCAAACAAATATCTGTAGATGTTGAGTGAGGTTCCTCAAACGCTCCTATTCCTCCGGAGGGAAACCCTCCAAAAGAACTAGCTCCCCAACCTAGTATTGGCTCCCATCCCACCGAAAGGGGAACGCCTGTACCACTGCGATCGCATGTGCTGTCGAAGAACGTATGATGGCTGGATTTGGTCTGCTTATGAGAGTAAACTTAAGATATTTGGGCGTGCGTACCCTTGCGATAATCCTCTATCTTCATAATAGAGACAAAATCTTCTTCAATTCCTCCTCAAGTCTTTCCTGACTTTGTAACTCAAGCAATAGCTTTTTGCAAATGGGTTTAACAATTTTTCTAATTTGCGCCTGAGTTAATTGCTCATCTTCAGGATTGTCTGTGATGAAACTGTGACTAATAAATAGTTCATAATTCGTAATTCTTTGACTTTGAATCACTTGTATAATCTCAACACAATTATCTTCAACGAATCGGTTGGTAATATATTTAAGTATTACCAGATCTAAAGAATATACAATTGAACGGTCTTCAAGGTGTTGTTTATCAACCAGAGCACGCTTTTCTATTAAAAGACGTAAAATTTGTAATATCTCATCTAGTGAGAACACTTTTCTTGTATCTATTTGTAGTTGTGTCCATGAAGCTGAGTTCCGCCTGATAGCTATCCAATAAATAATATTTTTTTCTAATTGTGATATTTTTTGAAATTGCTCATCTAAAAAATTAGT
>JAQYWP010001259.1 GCA_029379285.1 Rhizonema sp. PD38 | reverse complement strand
TCTCGAAATACATTTTTATTATTTTGGTGGGCTTTAAACCCACCCCTGAAGGATTTTTAATAATTTTCCTTCTGCCCTCTGCCCTCTGCCCTCTGCCTTTCTTTGTAAAAACAATACGGGAATTACTGAATTTGATATCAAGGAATGCAGTTAATTTAAATAATTATACTAGCAGCATTGAAACCGGGTGACTGGAAGGCGATCGCTGCGTACAGGTTATGGTGCATTGCAGGCGTTGCTGAATCAGAGCATGAAATTACATTTTCCCTAATGACTAAACAGCGATTCTTTGCGACGGCAGCCGCTATCTTCCTCACAATTAGTTCAGTACGACTGTTATGCTTAGCATAATCTTTAACAGAAAGCACCTGACTATAGAAAGATAAAAATATACTTATATAGCTATCCAAAAGATTATCAGAATTTTGCAATAACTGTATATGCTGATGGTAGAGGCAACCACGTGTCAGAGTGTGTTCTCACTTGAGATAATATGCAAATTTATCTAGATTACAGCGCTACCACTCCCACTCGCCCAGAAGCGATCGCCGCCATGCAGGCAGTTCTCACTCAACAATGGGGTAATCCCTCCAGCTTACATGAGTGGGGACAACGAGCAGCAACAGTTGTAGAACAAGCGAGGATGCAGGTTGCTGGTTTAATTAACGCTGACGCTGAATCCATCATTTTTACTTCTGGTGGTACCGAAGCAAACAATCAAGCAATTATGGGAGTTGCCCATTTGTACGCCAAACCGCAACACATCATTATTTCTAGTATTGAACATTCAGCAATTGCCGAACCAGTTCGCTTGCTGGAGTTGTGGGGTTGGCAAGTCACTCGCTTAGGTGTGGATGCTAAAGGCAGGATTAACCCAAAGGATTTAAAAGCGGCATTGCAGGATAACACCGTCTTAGTATCGGTGATTTACGGTCAAAGTGAAGTTGGGACAATTCAACCAATTGAGGAATTGGGTAATATTGCTCACAGGCATAATGTGCTATTTCATACTGATACTGTGCAAGTTGCTGGACGATTACCAGTAGATGTAAGAAAACTCCCTGTAGATTTACTGAGTATTTCTAGTCATAAAATTTATGGTCCACAGGGCGCAGGGGCATTGTATGTCCGTCCAGGTGTAGAGTTGATACCCCTACTTGTTGGTGGAGGACAAGAAATGCGACTGCGTTCAGGTACGCAAGCAGTACCCACTATCGCTGGTTTTGGTGTCGCAGCAGAGTTAGCTGTGCAAGAAATGTCAACAGAAACACCCCGATTAATCAAGTTACGCGATCGCTTGTTTGCTCAGTTAGCTGATATTCCTGGTTTAATTCCCACAGGCGATCTTATCCACCGTCTGCCTCACCATGTAAGTTTCTGCTTAGAATATGCGGATGGTGAAAAACTCAGTGGCAAAACTTTGGTGCGACACATGAATCTAGCTGGCATCGGTATCAGTGCTGGAGCCGCCTGTCATAGTGGTAAACTCAGTCCTAGTCCCATACTGTTAGCAATGGGCTACTCTGAAAAAGCAGCCTTAGGTGCAATTCGGATGACGCTGGGTCGCGACACTACAGAAGCTGATGTAAATTGGACAGCAATGGTGTTAAAGCAAGTTTTAGAACGACTAACACCTGTAGAATTAGTCTTCAGATAAGTTGTTCATTCCTCACTCCTCACTTTTTATAATGACTGAACTTCCCACAACTTTAGAAGATGCGATCGCCCAGGCACAAATAGCTACCGAGGCAGCACTAGCAGATGGATATAAAAGATTGCAAGTGGAGTTGCTTTTCCCAGAACTCAAATCGATGCCTGTAGCAGAGCAATTTTTGCCAATTTTTGAAAAATACGGTTCTCACATCAGAATATTCTTTCCTGATGCTGGTGCTGCAGCCCTTGCCAAACGCGAGTGGGGGGAAGTTCCATTTCACATTACTGACATTGGTAGTGGCAAAACAGGTGCAAAGCCAAAAATTTATCCAGAGGACGAAATATTCTTATTTGTTGCCCCAACAGCAATAGAAGTTATACCGTTAGAAAAGCTGTGTGAAGAGATAGGCGATCGCCCTATAGTCATGTTAAATCCTCGTTTAGAAGATGCAGGCATAGTTGGCATTGGTTACGCCGCACGCCAAATACGCGAACGTTTCATCAAGACTATTGAATCCTGCTATTACCTGCGTCCTATCTTTGAAGAAGCAGCAGTCTTTCGTTGCTACCCCGGATTGTGGGAAGTTTGGGTGCGCAAAGGCAACGACTATCAAAAGATTACCGAATTACCTAACAGACCATCAGGCGATGAACTGGATTCTATTCTAATGCAGAAACAACCTCAAACACCCGGAGAATCTGCTTCCGTGAAAAAGGCAAGTATGTTTAGAGGGTTACAACGGTTCTTACGGGCATTAAGGAGTTAACAAAATAGAGAGTAGGGAGTGAAAAGAATTTATACAGAGAATTTTCTCTCTTTGTTCTCTGTGCATAAAGCAATACGGTTCAGTTCCGGTTTGATATCATATCCGTTCGATTAACCTGAAATATCGGAATAACCCCACCCCGCCAAAGCTGTGCTTTGTCTCCCCTCCCCGCAGGCGGGGAGGGGTTGGGGG
>JAQYWP010000244.1 GCA_029379285.1 Rhizonema sp. PD38 | reverse complement strand
ATCTACTTGTATTCCTACCAGCCAAAGTTTGCCTAATGCGTTCAACAAATAGGCTACATCAGATTGTTGGTCTTGGGGATGTCTTAACGAAGAAAGTATAACCTGTTCTGCTGCTTTATCTACATGTTTTTTCGCAATTGTGGTCAGCGTCCTTCCTGGACCAACTTCTAGTAGAATCAAGTCTTGTTCAAGCAACAACCTTTGCACGCCCGAACTAAACATCACAGTTTGGCGTAAATGTCTAGCCCAATAACTTGGATTTGTTGCCTCCTCTGCTGTAATCCAAGTTCCGCTGACATTGGAAAGATAGGGCATTTGAGGGGGTTTCAGGTTGACTTTTTTCACCGCGAGAGTGAATGTCTCTAAAATGGGTTCCATCATCTGGGAATGGAAGGCATGAGAGGTGTGCAGGCGGCGGCATTCCACGCCTATTGTTAGGAGTTGCTGTTGCAGTGCTTCTATTGCTTCTGTGACACCTGAAACCGTGCAAAGTCCGGGACCGTTAATTGCCGCCAGGGAGAGTTTGTTATTCAGGAGGGGTTGCACCTGCTGTTGGGGAAGCGGTACAGCAAGCATCGACCCTGGAGGCATTTGAGAAGTGAGCATCCCCCGTGCAGCAACGAGGGATAATGCTTCTTCTAAGGAGAAAACGCCTGCAAGAGTTGCAGCTACATATTCGCCAATGCTGTGACCTATTGCTGAAGAGGGATGCACGCCCCATGACATCCATAATTTAGTTAGGGCGTACTCAATGGTAAATAGTGCAGGTTGTGCGTAAGCAGTTTGCTTCAATTGTGCTGCTGCTTGTTCTGCCTGTTCTTCACTGGGATACAGTACATTCCGTAAGTCAAGTCCCAGGTGAGGTTTCAGGAGTTTTGCACAAAGGTCTATCTGTTCGGTAAATGTCGGTTCGTCTTGGTAGAGTTCAAGAGCCATATTCACATATTGCGATCCCTGACCAGAAAACATGAACGCGACCGACTGATTTTTAGGTTCCTGGACATTGGTAAAAATTCTTTTTGGATCTTGGGTAGACAGTGTATTGGCAGCATCAGAGCAATCACGGCACACCAATATTTGTCGATGGTTGAAAGCTTTGCGACCAACCCCAAGCGTGTAAGCTACATCAGCTAAGTTAATATCGGGATGATGATTGAAATGTTCAACCAAATTTGCTGTTGCAGTATCGAGTGCAGTCTCGGTTTTGGCGGAAAATACTAACAACTGAAACTTTCTCCCCAGATCCCCGGTTTCCTGACTCTTGTACTCAAAGAAAGCAGGAGTTTCCTCCAAAACGACGTGTGCATTAGTGCCCCCCATACCAAAAGAACTGACCCCAGCACGGCGCGGCATTCCATTAGCTCTCCATTCAGAGAGTGTCGTGTTTACATAAAAGGGGCTGTGAGCAAAATCAATGTTGGGGTTGGGTTGTCGGAAGTGCAGACTAGGTGGTAATTTTTTATGTTTGATTGCAAGTACCGTCTTCAGCAAACCTGCTATACCTGCCGCTTCAACTAAGTGTCCGATATTGGTTTTGACAGAGCCGATGGCACAAAAGCCCTTTTTCTCGGTACTCTGGCGAAAAGCTTTGGTTAGGGCTGCAATTTCAACCGGATCTCCCAAAGTCGTACCAGTTCCGTGGGTTTCTATATAAGTAACTGTACTGGGGTCAATTTGCGCGATCGCCAGAGCTTCAGAGATGACAGCCGCTTGACCATCCACGCTTGGAGCTGTATAATTAATTTTCATGCCGCCATCATTATTAATTGCTGACCCTTTAATAACAGCATGGATGCAGTCTCCATCGGTGATCGCTTGACGCAGGAGCTTCAGGACAACAATTCCACCTCCGTTGCCGAACACAGTTCCTCTAGCTTCAGCATCAAAGGCTCTACAGTGTCCGTCAGGAGACAAAATCATATCATCTTGGTACAAATACCCCGTCTTTTGGGGAACGCACACGGCAAAGCCTCCTGCCAAAACTATGTCGCATTCACCGTTAAGTAAACTTTGGCATGCCATGTGAACCGTTACCAGTGCTGTGGAACAAGCCGTTTGAATATTAACACTCGGCCCGGTTAAATTCAGCTTGTAAGAAACCCTTGTAGGCTGATAATCTTTCCCATTTCCAAGTCTCACTTGTAAATCGCTTGCTGATGCTAACAAGGTACGATTGAGGGAGAATCCCCGATTGGGATGAACGTTATTAAGCAAGTAAGTGTTCATGCCCGAACCCGCGTAAACCCCTATCAACCCCTGATAGGTTTCTGAATTGTAGCCAGCACTCTCAAGGGCTTCCCAAGCACATTCTAAGAAAATTCGTTGTTGCGGATCCATGATTTCAGCTTCTATGGCGCTGTAGCCGAAAAATGAAGCGTCAAACTCTTCAATATTTGGTAAAATAGCGCCTGCTTTTACATAGTTAGGATTACGCAGTAAAATCGGGTCAGTTTGCTCCAATTCATCGTTAGAAAAAAAGGAAATTGATTCCACACCATCTCGTAGATTCTGCCAAAACCCATCGACATCCTTGGCACCAGGGAAGCGGCATGACATGCCGATAATGGCGATATCTGATTCTCTAATATTAATCGTCATAATTTTTTCTTGTCTCGATGTCTTTGCCTTAATTGCCTTTGTTGCTGTACCGAGGATTGACTGTCAAGTCTACTACTACGCTCTTGATGCTTAATGGTAGAAACTTCTGATTTAGCCTGAGTTAAATGTTCAGCTAAACTATGGATGGTAGGGTATTGAAGCAGCTCCACAGTAGAGACTTCTTGCCCAAAAATATCGACTAATTTGTTAAGAACTTGCAGGAGTAATAAAGAATGACCACCTAACTCAAAAAAGCGATCATGAATCCCGACAACTTCCAATTGCAGCACTTCCTGCCAAACTCTAGCAATGAGTTTTTCGACATCTGATTGAGGCATGACCAGAGATGTTGACAACTCAGGCCTAGACATTTCTGGAGCTCTTAGTACACGACGGTCTACTTTTCCATTAGGAGTCAGAGGCATTTTATCGAGTACAATAAAAGCCACTGGCACCATATAATCAGGTAAACGTTCTTTCAAATAACCTCGTAATATTGATCTGAGCTTGCCAGCCATTTGTCTGTGAAGAGGATTATTAGCATAAGCCGTCCAAGGTTTTACCTGGTCATTGAATACTGAGTTCGACAAAACAGGCGAAAATGTTTTGCCTTGTTGAAAGACTATATCGTAGCAACCCAAAGTCTCTCCCCCAGACCAGTTGATGTAAATCGTATAAGGTAACTCATCACTCAACGCCCACCAATCTTCTGGTTCCACCCCATATCCGTAAAAAGGCTGCAAGGCTTCTCGCAATTCACCTACTGTAGCGGCTCCTTCATCAGGATAAAGCAAATCTAGGAGCTTGATGTCTGCACTCAAACGGGCATTAGGTACATTTTTGATCCCTAAAATTTCTGGTTTGGTTTCTGTAAGAATTTGGCGGACAGTTAGCATGCTGAGTCCATTTTTGGACCAGTCTAACCACCATGCAACTCCAGTAGGGCAAACCTCTTTTTCTATGTGAAGAATAACATCGTAGCGAAATTTAGTTAGTTCATTATGGTAACGACCGCGCTTGATCTGTATTTGGACATGACTAATTGACGGGATCAGTTGCTTTAGTGCTATGAAAAAAGCTGGATCGATGACTAACTGCTCTTCTCGGTTTATATTGTTTTGCACGTACTGCCGCAAGTCTTCTCTGGATAGCTCGGCAGGAGCTTTATTCAGTTCAATGTCGGCATAAAAAGCGAATAGCAGGGGCAAGCTACGTACATCCCCTACAAAAACTATTCCTCCGGATTTTACCACCCCCACGGCTTTTTCCAAGACACTGAACAAGTAATTCATGCTAGGAAACAGCTGGATTACAGAGTTGATGATCACAGTGTCAAACGACGAAGGTTCGATGCCCTCAAAATTGTCTGCTGCTCTATGCCAAAGAGACACTTGCGACCAAGTTCCGTCTAACTTTTCTAACTGCTGCTCAACGTAGTGCAAAGCCTCACGAGAAATGTCGGTGCCCAGGTAATAAGAACAGTGGGAAGCAATTTGAAACAACAGCATTCCAGTTCCAAAGCCAATTTCTAATACGCGGTTTGGTTGCCAAGAGAGAATACGCTCTACTGTAGTATCCAGCCATTCACGCATCTGCTGCTCGGGAATTGGCTGACCTGTATAACTATCTCTCCAACCTATAATATTGAAGGTGGGATCAGGTTCGGCGGCTGGCTGACTGTAATTTGTATCCCATATAGTCTGCCACTGTGCAATTTGCTCAACATCCGATTCTTGGTTTAAGGCAAAAGCAGCGTTTGAGTTTGGAACTACATAGGCCACTAAGCGTTTGTCGCCTGGGACATCTTCACGCGGTATGACTGCGCTCTCTTTGACGGTGGGATGTTGTGCCAGTATGGCTTCTATTTCCCCCAGTTCAATACGGAAACCCCGCACCTTCACCTGATGGTCAATACGTCCTAGGTATTCGATCTCTCCATTAGGCAAATAGCGGGCTAAATCTCCAGATTTATAGAGGCGAGCATTAGGCTTGTTGCTAAAAGGGTTGGGAATGAATTTTTCTGCTGTACCTGAAGGGCGGTTTAAGTAGCCACGTGCTAGTCCATCTCCACCTATGTGGAGTTCTCCTGGTACACCAACAGGAACTAACTGACCATGTTGGTTTAGGATATAAAATTGTGTATTAGCAATCGGGTAACTAATTGGTATAATACTGCTGCTAGTTTCTACTTTGCAGGCTGCTGACCAAATGCTAGTTTCGGTAGGACCGTACATATTCCATAAGGAGTGACACCGATTGAGTAACTGATTGGCTAGCTGTCTAGGTAAGGCTTCTCCGCCACAGAGGATTTTCAATTGATGGTTGCCACCCCAGCCTGCTGCCAGAAGTAGCTGCCACGTGGCTGGTGTGGCTTGCATGACTGTAGTATTTGATTGAATTAGTTTTGCTGACAACCGTGTTCCGTCGGAGGCAATTTCTCGACTGACGACTACCAGGCGAGCACCCACTGTCATTGGGAGGAAAAGTTCTAACGCAGCAATATCAAAGGAATAAGTGGTAACAGCTAGCAAGGTGTCAAGCTCTGTTAGCTCTGGCTTTTGCCGCATTGCGTGCAAGAAGTTGCTCAAAGCGCAGTGGGGAATTTGCACACCCTTGGGTTTGCCTGTAGAACCAGAAGTATAGATCACATAGGCCAAGTTCTCAGGTTGAATCTGACTGACTGGATTTTCCGAGTTTTCTTGAGAAATGACTTCCCAGTCTCTATCTATGCAGACAATTTTACACCCATAAGCTGCCTGAGCCAGCTGCGGTAATTCGGTCAGCAACTTCTCGGTTGTCAGCAGTACCCGCACCTGTGAATCTGATAATATATAGGCTAAACGTTCTTTTGGATAAGCAGGGTCTAACGGAACATAAGCCCCACCTGCTTTGAGAATACCCAAAAGTCCTACTAGCATCTCGTTGGAGCGCTGGATACAGATGCCTACTAGCATTTCAGGTGCTACTCTGTGCGAATCGCTACGCGACAGCTTCGCTGAACGCAGATAATGCGCCACTTGATTCGCTTTTCGATTCAGTTCAGAGTAAGTTAACTGCTCATCTTCATATACCACTGCCACCGCATCCGGTGTGCGTTCTACTTGAGCTTCAAGCAACTGATGGCTAAACTTATAATGAGGGTAGTCTACATTTGTGTTGTTCCACTCCACTAAGAGCTGATGCCGTTCTGCTTCCGTTAACAGGGGCAAGGTGGATATCTCTTGCTCGGGATTAGCTACTAAACTCGCCACTAAGATTTGCAAATGCCCTAACATTCGTCTAATGGAGGCTGACTCAAACAACTGAGCGTTGTATTCACAACTGATGATTAATTTCCCTTCTTTTTGAGAGGGCAAAACAATTAGATCGCATTGAGTGCTATATTGCTGAATCTCTGCAATATTCTCGAATGTTACCGAAGTTTCTGAAAAACCAAACGGTACACCGCACGGCACAAACATCACTTGAAAAATCCGCTTTTGAGTCAAATTATACTGCCCATTTGCTACAACCAACTTTTCAAATGGGTAATCCCGATTCTGTGCAGCTTCCTCAATTTTGTTACCAACCCGTTTACAAAGTTCTCTAGCAGTTAGTTCGGTTAAATTTGTCCTGATCACCACTGGATTGATGAATTTTTCAGGATTTGCTCCCTCTTTTTCCTGAAGACTATCAGCCGACAGAGATCCCACAATGATATCTTTCTGTCCTGTGTAACGAAACAAAAGAACCTTAAATGCAGCAAGGAGCGTGGTAAAAAGAGTGAAGTTTTCACATAGACAAAATTTATTGAGTTCTAGGCAGAGCTTTTCATCAAGCTCAATAGTCTCCTTGGCTCTAATGAATGATGGGAGCAGTGAGCGTGGATAATCTGATGGAATTTCTAACACAGGTACCTCACTGCTAAGCTGCTGTTGCCAGTATGTTTGTTGTTGAGTTAAGTTAATTTTTTTATTTTGCGGGTTATAAACATTCATATTTGATATGACTTCTAGGTTACAGTTCCTTGTTACTGAATCGTTGTCTAGAGTTAGGGAATTATATCTTCTGTTTTAAGCTGCTGTGTAGTTTTATTTTGCTCAACACTAGCTCCAACACTTGAAAAAATCCCTTCTTCTTTGGACAAAGGTTTATCACTTAGCTGCAAGCCAATCACTCCTATTATTATCAGTACGATTGATAATATTTTTATGAGACTTACTGACTCCTGAAACCATAAAATTCCTATGCATACTATTAAGACTGTTCCTAACCCAGACCAAATTGCATAAGCAATACTTATCTCAATTGTTTTTAGAGCGAGAGTCAATATGCTAAAACAAAGAGCATAGAAGACGAATATGAAGATTGAGGGCCATACTTTAGTGAATCCTTCTGAGAATTTCATACAAGTCGTGCCTGCTACTTCTAGAAGAATTGCTAAAATCATATATATCCAACCAAACATTTTTTACCTCTAAATACAAATATTATACTGGATTTCTGGTCAGAAACTTGCGATAAAAATCCTATATATAGCAGTAGCCCGATTGGTTAGGACACTGAACGTAGTACATGCTCTATGGCATTTCGTAAACTATCAAAGTAATTATACGTCCTAACATGCATGGCTACTGCTATCAGTTGTAAAATTTATTGTTTGAACAAACCGCTTCTGCTCCTATAACGCTCCTGTAAACAAAGAGAGATAATTTCATAAAGTAACGCCGAGGACTGCTATAAAGTTTGGTTGAAGACTCATCATTAAGGTTCACACGGAGATGTTGCGTAAGTCCTGTTTCCAAGTTGAAATTCTAAGGGCATTGCATTCTTTGGTAGTATTGAAAGAAGCACCGCTAAACTCCAGTTGTAAACTCTACCAAAGCGAACCAGCTGATACAGTAATATTCTGCATCGTCAGACCGAACGCTTCATCGCGGCAAAGGAAGAGAGCCAGAGAGCCAATCTCTTTAGGCTGTATCATTCTTTTCTGCGGATTTGCTTGATTGATTTCCTCTATATATTCAGCTAGATCTCTGCCTTCGGCTTGAGCATAACGGTTGATGACATCTTTGGCAAGCTCAGTTTCTGTCCAGCCAGGACTAATGGCATTGCAGGAAACACCATGAGGTGCACCTTCCAAAGCAACGCACGCAGTGGGTTAGCCCCACTACCCCCGCTTTAGAAGCACAGTAGGCGGCATATATAGGAGAACCTACCTCAGCTGCGGTGGAGGTAATATTGATAATGCGACCCCACTTACGTTCGATCATTCCTGGCAAACAAAGCTTGATGGTGCGATAGACACCGTTGAGGTTAACATCAATGATTTGATGCCAGAGTTCGTCGGTATGACCACAAATTGTCTGCTCGGCAACGATTCCGGCAGAATTAGCAAGTATGTCTACTTTACCGAAGGCTTTTACCACAACGTCGTAAAAAGCCTGCACCGAGTCAGTCGATGTGACATCAAGATTCATCGCCAGAGCCCTAACTCCCCGTGCTTCAATTTCGTCTTTGCACGGTTTCGTACTAGCAGAACGGGAGCCAATCGCCACATCTGCTCCGGCTTCAGCTAAAGCTAAAGCGATCGCCCTCCCTATACCAGAAGCACCGCCTGTGATCATAGCCACGCGCCCACGCAAAAACTTCTCTTGGTTCATATTACGCTCCCGTTTACCTTGTTTTCAAACTATAACCCTACACGGTTAAGATAAAGTTGAATATTATACTAGTATGGCTACGCGTAATTAAAAATTAACTGGGTCTGTAACTTTATCTTTATCGTAAGCAACACTAAATTGAACAAACTGCGATCAAGTTTAGGGTGCATCAGTTTAACTGTACCCATTCTTTTCCTTTTTTCTTTTTTTGTACAGTTAGAGTTTCTGGAAAACCAGAACATACATTGGCTCTGTCTCAAATATATTGAACTGTTCTCGGCTAATTAAATTCCAAGACAACTCTTTGAGTACCTTGTGTAAAGATTTGGTGTCATTATAATAATCTACTCGCACTGTTAGGATAAAATATCCATCTGTTTTCAACAAACTGGATAGACTTCTCAACGCACGAGGATGAGCATGACCAAAAGTGAAAACACCGACTGCCAAGATTGCATCAAACGTTTCTTCAGATGCAAAAGCTAGGGTTTTTTCCAGATTTGCTTGGTAAAGGGCTGTGTAAACCTGCTTCTTCCTAGCGACTTCTAGCATGTCCTGAGACTGATCTACCCCTACAATGTTGGTATAGTCCAACTCTGCGAGAGCTTCACCCACCATGCCTGTACCTGCCCCTGCATCTAAGATAATTGCATTCTTATTTAGCAACACCTTTGCTAAAGCACTGGCTGACTGCACTGGCGAACAACGATAGGGTTGATCTAATTCAGTGTCGTAGACAGAAGCCCAAGCATCATATTTTTGTTCTAAGCTATGTTTTTCACTATTTTCGTATACCCAGGAAAGGCGATCGCTCACCTTTTCACATAAATAAAAGCTCCATCCTACCTGCAACGCCTTGATAGCTGTACACATTTTTTCATAAGCTGCACTCAAATCCGGATATTGGGGCAACGCTAGCTGGGAGAGTAGTTCATAGCTCTTGTGCAAATGTAAACTCAAGTCTTTAGCTGCCAAAACCATGAACCCTAACTGAGTGAGAAAATCTTTATAAGACTTTAGGCTAAATATTGGTTCAAACAGTAATCGTTCATAGACATATTTGCGGGTTTCTTCGTTAATTTCTTGTGTGGGTGTTACCAAGTCATCGAATAAGAATGTACCTCTTTCCTTAAGGACTCGATGAATCTCTCTCAAGGCTTGGGGACGCTCATGAACCTGATACAAAGCGGCTTGACTCCAAACATGGGTAAAGCTGCCCGAATCAAACGGCAAATTAGTTGCTGATGCTTTCTGAAATTCTAGGTGAAGTGAGGGATACTCCCGTGCCTTGGATTTTGCATTTTCAATGTGAACACGGCTGATATCTACACCAATTACCTCGCATCCTGTCTGTTGAGCTATCCAGATAGCTGTGTTGCCGTTGCCGCAGCCGAGATCTAGTATTCGGGATTGTTGTGTAATCCCGCTGAGAGACAGCATATATTGATTCCAACGTTTGCAAGCAGATATAAAGTTTTCAGCACTAACCTCAGTTAAATTCTCAAAATAGCCCCAATGTAAACTTCCCTCTAAGTCCCAAAAACTTTTATAGATGCTATATTTATTATCAGAAAATGCTTCTGTGTCAGCTTCAGTAAATTGGTCTTGTGTCATAAG
>JAQYWP010001258.1 GCA_029379285.1 Rhizonema sp. PD38 | reverse complement strand
GCACTCGATCTACTTCGGGAAAAGACTGGGCAATTGCGGCTTCAAAGCCGGTAGCGTTGGGACAAGGAGATAACATGACAGAAATTCTGACTAGAGTTCTGTCATTGCCCAGGTTTTGCCGCAATGCCCGCACCACGGGACGCACCCAGGTTGTGACTTCTCCAGGACCATTCGAGAGAATTACTATATCAACTTTAGCCATTTGTCAAGACGCTGTGCTGAACGCGTGGGGAGAATATTTGTCAATAGTCATTTTTTGAGCGATATTAGTTCCTATTTGCCTGAATGAATAAGGATGTTACGGGTACTTTGATTTACTAAGTAATTGGGAATTAGGAAGATAATTATCTCTACTCAATAACCAGTCACTACGCAATATGTCGAAATTAGCAACGGAAATTGTTAACTTTTTGTTACAAATTGATGAATGTACACTTTTATGTGTGTTCAAGAATTTTAAAAAAATATTTCATTTTTTATATCGTTTTGTGTCAGATACGTGATAAAACCTCCATTGGGTCTGCATTTTCTGATAAAAACAACACATATTCCCTTAACATTGGAAGTCGAACGAAAGGCTTTTGCCGTAGGCGGCTTCCCGCAATCATACAGAACTTTAAGTAGAGAACACGCATCAAAGGAGCCTCACAAGCATGTTCACCCACGTCAAGTCCACCATCAGACATATTACGCCTGATAACTTACGCGGACGGCGTTTAATTAAGGTGGTCTATGTCGTGTTAGAGTCCCAGTACCAAAGTGCATTATCACAAGCGGTACGGGCGATAAACGAAAAGAATCCGAACCTGGCGATTGAAATTAGCGGTTATTTGATTGAGGAACTCCGAGATCCAGAGAACTATGAAGAGTTCAAACAAGACCTTGAGAGTACCAATATTTTTATCGCCTCATTGATTTTTATTGATGACTTAGCCCAGAAATTAGTAGCAGCAGTAGAACCCTACCGCGATCGCCTGGATGTAGCCGTAGTCTTCCCCTCAATGCCGGAAGTGATGCGTCTGAACAAGATGGGCAGCTTTTCTCTTTCCCAGTTGGGACAGTCGAAGAGTGCAATAGCACAGTTTATGCGAAAGCGCAAGGAGAAATCAGGTGCGGGATTCCAAGATGGCATGTTGAAGCTGCTGCGAACGCTGCCGCAAGTGCTGAAGTTCCTGCCAATGGAGAAAGCACAAGATGCCAGAAATTTTATGTTGAGTTTTCAGTATTGGCTGGGTGGTTCTCCAGAAAACTTGGAAAACTTCTTGCTGATGCTGGCTGATAAATACGTGTTAAAAGGTGAACAGACACTAGATTTAGCGTCTGTAGAATACAAACAACCAGTTGTTTATCCCGATATGGGGATTTGGCATCCTTTAGCTCCGACGATGTTCGAGGATGTGAAAGAGTACCTCAACTGGTATATGAGTCGCAAGGACATCTCCCAAGATTTGAAAGATCCCCTAGCACCCTGTATTGGACTAGTGATGCAACGCACTCACCTGGTAACGGGTGATGATGCTCACTATGTGGCAATGGTACAAGAACTAGAAGCAATGGGCGCACGGGTGATACCCGCATTTGCTGGGGGTTTGGACTTCTCTAAACCTGTGGATGCTTACTTCTCTGAACCCGCTCCCTCACTTTCTCCCACGCTGACAGGAGGAACAAAAGCAGGAATACCGCGAGTGGATGCAGTGATTTCGCTTACCGGATTCGCCTTAGTAGGTGGACCGGCACGTCAAGATCATCCTAAGGCAATTGAGGCTCTCCAGCGCTTGAATCGTCCTTATATGGTAGCACTGCCTCTAGTCTTCCAAACAACGGAAGAATGGATTGATAGCGATTTGGGGTTACACCCAATTCAAGTGGCGTTACAAATTGCGATTCCGGAATTGGATGGGGCGATTGAACCGATTATTTTATCGGGAAGAGACGGAGCAACAGGGAGAGCGATCGCTTTGCAAGATCGCATTGAAGCTGTCGCCCAACGCGCTCTGAAATGGGCTAACTTGCGTCGCAAGCCCAAGCTACACAAGAAAGTTGCCATCACGGTTTTTAGCTTTCCACCAGATAAAGGTAACGTCGGCACTGCTGCCTACTTGGATGTTTTCGGTTCCATTTATGAGGTGATGAAAGCCCTCAAGAATAATGGGTATGACTTAGACGAGTTACCAGCAAGTCCCAAAGACTTAATGGAACAAGTCATCCACGACGCCCAGGCGCAGTACAGTAGCCCGGAATTGAATGTTGCTTACAAGATGTCAGTGCCTGAATATGAAGCACTCACACCCTACTCTCAAAGATTAGAAGAAAACTGGGGACCACCGCCAGGACATCTTAATAGTGACGGGCAAAATCTGCTGATTTACGGCAAACACTTTGGCAATGTGTTTATTGGTGTGCAACCAACATTTGGTTACGAAGGCGATCCCATGCGGCTGTTGTTCTCCCGTTCCGCCAGTCCCCATCACGGTTTCGCCGCTTACTACACCTACTTGGAACAAATTTGGCAAGCTGACGCAGTGTTGCACTTCGGGACTCACGGTTCCTTGGAATTTATGCCAGGGAAACAAATGGGGATGTCTGGCGAATGTTATCCAGATAACTTGATTGGGAC
>JAQYWP010001257.1 GCA_029379285.1 Rhizonema sp. PD38 | reverse complement strand
ATTCTATTCAATGCTATTGGAAACTACGAAAACCTTGCGAATAGGCACTATAGTACACTTTTTAAAGTAAGAAGTTTTGATAAAGATTATTTAATACCTGCTATTCAAGATTTTTTTAAATCTTAAAAAGAAAACATTTCTTCAAGAAGTGGCTACTTTTAGTAATAGTTAGTAACTATTGATACATAATTTTTTTATCATAAATAATTGTCAAGTTAGAGTAAACCCTAAATTGATAGCCGGGAATGCGATTTTATTCTGTCAATATAAGGTGGATTTTTTAATTGATTGACGCATGTAAAGCGATATCATTAACTATAACTTGACAAATTATGCTTCATCAGCCGCAAGACGCTATATCAAGATCCGTGATAACCCTGAATCATAAATGCTGAGTTGGTGCTTTTGATTATATACCACTAAAGCGGCTTCTAGTCCGTGCGCGATAGCTTCAGGCAGAAAAAATGCAAGTGCATTACCCCTGCACCTCAAGCGGTGTGCATTCTGCAAGTGGTTCAAGCCCCCCTTCAAGTATCGAGGAGCGCATTCCAGGAATTGAGACCAGAAAGAGCGTTTCTTGGATTGCGTTCCAATCTTCCTCTGAAACAAGTACCGCGTTGTTACGCTTTCCAGTAATCAGAACTGGTTCATGATCTGCTGCTGCCTCGTCAATGAGGTTATAGAGGTTTGATTGTGCTTGCGTAGCGGAGATGGCATTCATTGGCACAGTTTATAAAAATACCCCGTTATATTATACGCAATTATGTACATAATGGCAAGTAACCCTCATTTAAGACAGCAATTGTAAATTTAAACGGGAGCAACGGGGATTATTGCTTGCTTAAGAAGCAAGAGCGAGCGATCGCGCACTCTCTCTTTGTGGCTTTGTGAGAAAAGAGTGCATAATGTGGTACATTATAATGTAAAGTTATTGTGGCAAGGAGTCTGCATTGTGTCTCTTAGAGAAGAATGGTATGCCGCTAGAATGCAACGCCAACAGGAAGTTCGTGAACGTCAACAGCAGGTAGCTGTGTTCCTGGAGGAAACACGGATGCATCAGCAGCAAGTCTGGTTTGAACAAGCTCAAGCTAGGGCAGCCTATGTGGCAGCTTTGCGAGATTATGTTTGGGGTACAACTCCTACTCCTTTTCATGACAGTAATATAGGAACTGGGTCAAACAAACCAATAAGCTTCAACTAGATTTGATAGTTAGGTTGAGCGCGATCACTGGAGTTGCTGACTGATGAACCCAAATCAGTTCTGGCGAATGTTTGAAGACGAATGGTTTACTCCCAAGTATCGCTTGAAAAAGCTGTTAGGTGCGGGATCTTTTGGTGCTGTCTTTCTGGCTGACGATGTAGTCGCTGATCGCGTCATGAGGGAAGTCGCCATCAAAATTTTTTCTCATGAAAGTGGACAGCAAGAACGTCAGATTGCGGAGTTGCAAACAGCTATATCTCTCAAACATCCAGGTTTGCTGGAGGGTTTCAGTCCTGAACAGGGTTGGCTCAAAGGGATTGAGTGTCTTGGTTTAGTTATGGAACTGGCTCAAGAAACCTTAGTCAAGCGATTGCAACAAGGTAGTTTACCAGTATCAGAAGTCAACGCTATAGTCAAGAACCTGGCAAGTGCCCTGCATTATTTGCACGAGCGTAGGATTGTGCATCGAGATTTAAAGCCAGCAAATATCATGCGAGTGAGCGGACAATGGAAGCTCACAGATTTCGGAATTTCCCGGCTTTTGGAGAACCGCCACGGCAGCGATACTGCCCCCAGTAACCAGGTAGGAACGATTGCTTATGCACCCCCAGAATCATACATGGGTAAGATTAGTTTAGCCTGGGATTTGTGGTCGTTGGGAGTGGTAATCGTAGAAATGCTAACAGGCAAACATCCCTTTGCCTGCGAAACCATGCAAGAGATGATGCAGCTGGTAACGAGTGAGGTTCTACCTCCAAGAGAACTGCCTGCTCCTTTTACCACAATTGTCCAAGGTTGCTTGGTGAAAGACTACAAAAAACGATGGAGTGCTGCCCACGTTCTCGCAGGACTTGATCCTACCACAGATTTGGGCAGAGTAACCGTATTATTGCCCCTTTCCCCCAGTTTTCGCAAAGTTCTCCCTCCAGGGGCAGAAGCGCAAGGATACGTTTCAATCCCAACTGCTGGGATTCGGATTGAAGTGCAGGAATCGTTAACGGAGGGCGCTGGGGTATCTGGGAAAGCAGGGGGAGAAAATTGTCCCTTGTCGCCTTTGTCCCCTCTGCCTGTTCAAAGAGCTAACTATCTTGAACGACTTCCTGGTGGCTCAATGTTGGATATGATTGCCATCAATAGAGGAAATTTTTTCATGGGAACCTCTACAGAAGACATTGAGAGGGTTTCACGGCTAGAAACCTGGTTTCAACGTAGGGAAGTGGAAAAGTGGTTGCGCCCGGAAATGCCCCAGCATCGGGTAAGTGTACCTGCCTTTTTCATGAGTAAGACACAGATTACTCAGGAGCAATGGCAAGCTGTAATGCAAACTAACCCCTCCCAATTTAGTGGGCTATTGCGTCCGGTGGAAAATGTTTCTTGGTGGGATGCAGTTGAGTTCTGCGATCGCCTAACCCAACTC
>JAQYWP010000243.1 GCA_029379285.1 Rhizonema sp. PD38 | reverse complement strand
TTAATAAAGAGCGGAATACCCAATCCAGTTTTAACACCGCAAGCTTTAGCAATTCTGTTGCGGAGAAAATAGCCTTCTGACTGGGTAGATAAGTTGGTAATCCATTCAGCTTGCTGGGATAACCAAACTCTTCCTGGTAAGCCGACGTTTGGAGGCATCACAAATCCTTCGCTACAGAAGCGAAACATCTCTAATGCATTGACAGTTGCACTGTCAATAGAGCTATTAACGTACCAAATAGGACTAATTTCTAGAACTGTACCTTCTTCAGAGGGTCTCCAAACTTCACCGTAATCCCACTTAGCAAACTCGCATACTGCTTTTAGTCCATACGCAAGCCCATTTAGAGTATTTTTTACCTTGAGGGTATGTAAAAATTTAACTTCCTCGTGTACCGATTCTGACTTAGTTTTTTCTTGTATCAACATATCCTTTATGCATTTACTACATACATAAAAGTATAAAAAGATATTAAAAGTATAACCAATGGTAATTTCACTGATTATCTCTATTATTGAGGTAAAGTGAGGTAAAGTTCACACAATTGACAAAATTGTAGCAGACGTCTCAGAATTGTAAAGTTTCTTAAATTAACCTAATTAAAACTTTCTGATACTTGCTTGTCAACTATGGATATCTGCGAAAATAATCTTATATTAAATCCAGTTGCATAGCATTGCCATCGTTGAAACCTAGACTGTCATAGAGTGGTTTACCTAATGGGGAAGTGTTGAGAATCACTCGTGTACAAGTGATCGCTTTCAAATAGTCAAGCGCCATACTCATAAGTTGTTTAGCAATTCCTTGTCTGCTATATCTTGCTTCGACGTAAACTCCCCAAATATATCCGTATTTACGGTACTGAGGCTTGAGAATATTTGGATACAGACCAGCAAACAGTTGACAACTAGTAGATCCTACAACTAAGCCATCAAACTCTGCCACAAAAGCTTTGTAAAATTTATCTCGACGAGCTTCTTTAATATAATCGAGCGTAATATCATGCCAGTCAACGACCACAGCACTCTCAGAAACACCATTATCTAGCCACATTCGGAAAAAATGCTCTGCGATGAGTGAGTCTTCCTCAAGAGTTGCTTCTCTCAGTATAATATTTTCTTGTGGAGACATGACAGATATTCCTCAGCTTGAAGAAACAATTCCCATTCTACTAACCTAAGTTTTCTTATACATATGTTATGCGTGGTAATTGTTGGCAAAAAGGGAATTGATAATTGTTCTGCTTCTTATTCCCCATGACTGATTTACATGAGTTAGGAACTTACGTTATCAAAGTACTTAATTTCATATTTTTCTAATAAAGCCATGAAACGGATAAAAGCTTTAATGACCATAGTTAGCTCTGTTGCTATTTCCCTAGGTATGATACCGACACTTCCTGTCGATGCCGCAAATGGGGAGATTACTTGTAATAATCTGATTAGAGACAATGGTTTTGCGGTAGTTGGTGCGTCAAGTGGCAGAGTTAACAATCGATATGGCGGGGGTGAGAGATATAGTTATCTTTACCGAATTCGTAATCGGCGTGACGGAACAGTACGTAGGATAGCTTGTGTCTGGAACGAAAGACGTAACTCTGCACGACTTATTGATCGCTAACAAAGTTGATTTTATTTGCAGCCTTGACAAATTGCTCTGTCATCTGTACAGAGTAGGATATCTACTACTCATTTGGATGCAAAGCAATACTTGATATCGAGCGATCGCCTTTGTAAAGAAGTAAGAATTCGCTTCTCTACACTTGTGGAATTATGAGTAAGCACCGTACACAGAATTGTATTACAGTTCATCGCCATCGCTGTGCTATGAGAAGGGGGAAGAAGAATCGGCCGTTTCTCTTTAACTTAATAAAAGCTTCCTTCTTATCCCCTTATGCTATACCTCAACTTCTGTCAAGAGGGTGTATTTCCCAGTAGCTTAGCAAAATTTTTGCCAGATAAAACAGCGATCGCACGTGCATACTGAGGATCGGACTGAGTACCAATTGATGCTGGATTGGTTGCTAAATAACGTAGCTGAGCTTGTGTTAAATCTATTTGAACATCAGGCTGAATGCCCTTATGGTGAATATCAGTTCCGTTTGGTGTGTAGTAATGTTCGATGGTGACTGCCAAAGCGGAACCGTCTGATAGCTCATTAACTTGTTGGACTAATCCTTTACCAAAAGTTTTACTGCCAACAAGAACTGCTCTTTTATTATCCTTAAGAGCACCAGAGAGAATTTCACTAGCACTTGCCGAATTGCCATCGACTAAAACGACTAAGGGCTTTTGAGTCAACGCTGTTTTATTAGCTTTGATCTCCTCTCTACCACCTGCACGATCAACTGTCTGAACTATACCACCATTTTGCAGCCACATTCGTGCAATCTCAACACTCGAACCCAATACTCCACCTGGATTACCCCGCAGATCCAACACAAATCCATCAACTTGTTTTTGAGTAAGATTTTCAATTGCCCGACGCATTTGCTGGGGTGCGGCAGCACTGAACTCAGCTAAGCGAATATAGCCAACGCGCTTCGAGTTTTCCTGCTTGAGCGTGTAGCTCACCTTTGGCACGTCAATATTAGCCCTTGCGATCTTCACGTTAAAATTGCTCTGCCCAGAACGTGCAATCTGTAGAACTACTGATGTACCTGCTTTGCCGCGAATGAGCTTAGATGCATCCTCCAATTTCATTCCTTGAGTGGGTTTACTATCTATTGCCAAAATCCGATCTCCAGCTTTCAAACCCGCTTTCAGTGCTGGAGAATTGTCTGTAGTTTGTACAACAGTTAGTTCCTGAGTTTTGGGGTTTTGTCCTAGCTGAATTCCAATTCCAGATAATTGCCCAACAATTGATTCCTCATTTAGAGATTGGTACTCTTTAGGGTTCAAAAACCGTGTGTAGGGATCTCCCAATTGTTTTAAAGCTGTTCGGATAGCGACATAAGCTTGTTCCTTGGAGGTATAGTTCTGGTTCAGTAGGCTCTGTCTGGTGGCTTGCCAGTTAGTGTGATTAAATGTACCGTCCACATACTCACGGTTAACAACTTGCCATGCTTCATCGACTATTGCTTTTGGACTATCGTGTAACTCGGCACGAACGGATCGACAGCCAATAGCACCCAAGAAAGACAAAGTCGTAGTCGTTGCGATCGTTCCACTTATCAAGGCAATTTGGAGCAGCGAGAAGCGTTGTGAGGATTTCAGCATTAAGGTTTCCTGTCGTTGAATTTTCAGTTTTGTTGTCAACCACTAAGGGATGAGCGTGGAGCTAGCTAGCAGAGCTCAACAGTCTCCAAAATTTTTCATACATAAGATTATTATGAATGCGTAATATCTATTTTATAGTTGAGAACTCTTGATAAAATATATTAGTTGATGGTTCAAGCGTTGATTGTCGTTTGTGACGACGACCCTGCTTACGAACATACAACAGACTGTCAGCAGCCTACAAGCATATGATAATTATATAAAATAAACTGGTAAGCGGAAATTTAACAACAACGGTTGAATATGCACAATTTTGACCAACTCATCCGAACTACAAGTTGTTTTTGGGACATATATGGTTTTCCAGACTTGCCCCTATGCGTGTGGCTTTAATTTGTTGGTGGTGGGGCTTCTACCGCTTGAAATGAGTGCAGTGTTGGGATTTGAGTGTTATGGCATCTTAATAGGCATAGTTAAACTGATTTTCAGACAACAAAACCCTTATGGATTATTATATACTAAAACTCGCCTCTGAGTCAAGAACTTTATGAGTAATGTAGACCGCGTCAATCTTCTCTCTGATGGGAGGAGGTTAATTATCTTTGGGGAGTTGGGCGAGACAAGTTTGAGTAAAGGCAACTTGACAGGTCATCTATATAAAATAAAAAAGACTTTTCGGGGTACGGTAGCTCGAACTATCTGCCAATTAAAAGAAAAGGGACGTCGAAGAGTGAAACTTATCGCCAGCAAAAAAATCTTTTCAAGTGGCTCAACTCTCGAGAACTTTTCACCCCGTTCTGTGAATGCATTTCTGGAGTAACCGGGAAGAAAAACACAGTTCATCAATGATTAATTCTCCATCAGACTGCCATGCTATCGCATCCGTACTAATGAAGATTTTGGCGGCACTTATAGCAGTAGCAACTGTCGTATTTTTTCTTCCCGGAGTCCAATTTCACCCTCTGCCAAATTCGTATAGTATTTCAGAAGTTAGCGACAGGTATACTAATTGAGCCACGAGAAAAAGAATCAAGTGGATGTTTCTTAGACACATCCAATGGATCTATTTGTTGAGGTATCTGGTTCTGCTCAGGCTGTTGCTGAAAAAATCGCTTCACAGCCCCAGATGGATTTTTGATAAAGTCAAGCGGGCTGATTGATTGAGATGGTTGACGGTGAACTGATGGAATTGAGTTAGAAATTGCTTCCAGTTGATGCTTTTGATCAACATGATCTCTTTGAGTATTAATTGTCACTGGCTGAGTCACTAAATTACCAGCATTACCAGTAGCAGTGTCGAGTTGATAAACATCGATCTCATTAGCAGAGACTGGAGCAGTCACAGCGAGCGCACTCAGTACGATTAAGGCTAGAGTTAAGCATTTCATAATTTGATTTGCATCTTCTCAAAATAACCTATCTCTATCTTATGCCTGAAATGGATAGCCTAGAAAAGATTCGATAAGTTGATGTTCCCGTTTCCTCATGTCAGATATCTCGATTTATATTCGTCCCTTTTCTGGTTGAATGACTATTAACAGCTAGATATTAACAGTCTATAGTTCGTCGTCTATTGACGTAAGATTCAGAGTACCCACTTCGAGTGAGAAGTGGGTGGACTTGTTTCTCACTAAAATAATTTATAATTGTTATATCTCTTTATGAAAATACAACCAAGTATTAAAGCAAAAATTAAACTACAGCCGACTTTGAGGAGGCTATTGCATGAAACACTTAGTTATAGCTATTTTGGTAAGTACATTGGGTACGGCAGCTACTATCACTTTCCCGCAAACTGCCAAAGCTGACTACCCAGGTGATCATTACTCGCATTATGGCAGGGAGGATCGTCCGTATTACGACCGAGGAGAAGATCGTCGGCGTTACGACTATCGAGGAGATCGCCGTTACTACGAACATCGAGGCGACTACTATGGATATCATCCTCACTACTACCGAGAATATTACCCTTCTGAATACTACGAACGCGGTTATTATTCACATCCTCGTTCTCACTTTCAGCTTGTTATTCCGCTGATTTTCCGGTAATACCTCTTGTGAAATCGCAGCTGCATGACAAAGGCAACAGCAGTTTTTTATAAATCAGGATAGTGGTGCTGAATTATAAGTATAATTTAGTACATAATTTTCTTTTGAGTCGTGGTGATGGAAGACAACGACTCTGTTACAAATACTTATGCAAAATTAATTGTATACTGACATTGCCTAAAATGCTTGTCATAAGGTCATTCCAGGTTAAATAGATGTTCAACTGATTTTGCATGAGTATTTATTAGCCTTCTTTTTGTGCTGAAGGTACGGCATTGAATAATGACTTTTTGCAGCACCAACCCATAATTTTTCGTATAGAAGTATAGTAGAGGATATTGTATGCTTAATGACATTGCTACAACAATGTCATCAGTTTATGGACGAGCAAAACCTCTACCTGCAAGCGCACATCCAAGAAGCTTGCAGCCATATGCCAAACAGTCCACAGCGTCGGAAAGCCCTCAATAGCATACTCAAGGCTGTCTTAAAATCGCCGTGTACTTGGAAAGGAGTGGGTGATCTTTATCAGGAGGCTTTAGCTGATACTATGACACTTGTGTGCGAAAAACTCTGTGAGAAATACGATCCAGATCAAGGTTTATTCTTGCACTGGTTTAATGCCTGCCTTCGCAACAAATACAAGGATAAAATTCGTGCTGTTCAACGCGATCGCTCTCACAAGTATACAGGGGAATTTGATCCCTTAGACCAAGTTGCTTCTGGTGTAGATGCTACCTTGCTTCTCGACACTTGGGAATCATTTGTCCAGTGGCTCGAAGATGATCCTATGAACATTCTTAGTGATTGCTACATTAAAAATAACCCAAGAGCTAACTGTCAGTCACTCGCCATTCATCGGATTTACTTGGGTAAAGAATGGGAGGAAATCGCTGCGTCAGTTGGTTCGACACGCAGTACAATCACATCCCACTGGTGCAGAAAATGTCAACCATTGTTGCGAGAGTGGTTGGATACAAATCATAGTTTTTTTGGAGAAGATAACTATGAATGATCAGTTCAATGAGCTACGGGATCTGGCAATTCCATTCCCAGTCACTGCATCATTTCGCCAACAAGCCAGAGCCTATGCGTTACAGTATTTCACACAAGATACTCATGAAAGGACTTATCTCAACACCCTAGCTTTACTTGCTACTGATGCGTACTTTCGTCTGCTCAATTTTCAGACTAATCTTACCAAAGCAGAACGGTGGAATGCAGATCGCCGTCTGTGGAGCGAAGCAAATGAGCTAGAATTGGTAGGATTGGGCAATTTAGAATGTCGCGTAATTACAGCCGGACAGCAAACTGTTGTTCTACCACCAGAAGCTTGGAGCGATCGTATTGGCTATTTATTTGTAGAAATCGCTAGTTCTGAAAAAGTAGCCACACTGATTGGTTTTCTGCCTGCTTTTGATCCTGAAACTCCCACTGAAGAAGTAGCCATCGCCGAGCTAAAGTCAATGGATGAGATGATCGACTACTTGGCACAACAGGAAACATCCTCACGAAGAAAAACGGGTGAAGTAGATAACCTGACGCTGGAATTTGCCGCCAAAAAAATTACTTATTTGAGAACCTGGCTGAATAGTGTTTACGATCCGGACTGGGAACCAGCGATGCGCGAGTTGAGTGCTGCTACTTTTAAGAAAAAGATCCAACTAGTAGGGCAGGTATTTGAAATACAACTTTCGGTTTCGCAAAACAACGGAGCGATTGCTGTAATAGTTATCGTTCGACGTGAAAGTGGTTTTCTACCCATAGGTATGCAGGTTAGCGTACCTGACGAATCTGATTCTGATATTTATACTGAAACAATCAGTACTCCAGCTGACCTCATCCGTATCCTCCTTGAATTCTCTCCTGGTGAAGAATTCTGGGTAGAATTGCGGATGGGAGAAACTTTCATTAGAGAATACTTCATCGCTTAGAAATAGAGTTGCGATGGCATTTAAAATCTCCTTCAAAATTGGTGGACGAGTACAACTAAAAAATTGTGAAGTTCTGCCTGTCACTCTTGCTGTCTACGATCATCAAGAGCAGATAGAAGAACTTGTTTCCTTTCTCTCTCCTCTGCCAGAGCCTCTAGGAAGTAAGTTCCAAGAGTGGCAGTATTACATCGGTCTTCAGGGGAATCGTAAAGTTGTCAAAAATCGCGATAATCTCCTTCCAGGGGTAGTCAACCTCACAGATCTGGCAAATTCTTTGAAAGCCGAATTAAACAGGTGGCTTGGTAGCGATGGCTGGATCGATGAGCACCTTAAACCCGATCCACGCGTCAGTCTGGTTTTGGAAAGCTACAGAAATAAAATTACAAAAGAAGTTCAGATTATCGTGCAGACAGAAGACCGACAGCTTAGAGGTCTTCCTTGGCAGGAATGGGATGCTTTAGCAGCTTACACCAGCAATGGTGTAGAAGTTGCGATCAGTGCGACGAATTTCCGACGACTTAACCAGCTGCAAGCACCGCAAATCAGAGCAACCGCTCGTATCCTGGTGGTTTTTGGCGATGAGGGACTCGATTTTGCCGAAGAAGAAGAGTTGATCAAAAGTCTCAGGCGGCATGGTGGGGAACCTGATATTCTCAAGCAGCCTTCACGCGAAGAGTTGGAAGAGAAGTTGAAAAACCGTCAAGGCTGGCATATTTTCTTTTTTGCCGGACATAGCGAAAGCGATCGCAATAAGCGGATCGGTCGCATTCAAATCAACATAGCCGATGGTAAACAAGGCGTTATCGAAATCACCGAACTGAGAGACTTGCTCAAAGGTGCGATCCAAAACAAGTTGCAACTGGCAATTTTCAATTCTTGCGATGGCTTAGGACTGGCAAACCAGCTAACCGAGCTATCCCTACCCTACTGTATTGTCATGCGCGAAATGGTTGAGTCTTCTGTTGCCAGAGAATTGTTGAGGCATTTTCTAGCAGCTTTTGTTAAAGATCGCTCTCTATTTGCATCGATGAATGCAGCAAGGCAGCAGCTGGAAAAGAAATTTGCACCTGGTAAAAGTTGGCTTCCTGTAATTGTTGCTAATCCGCTTGCCAAAGAATTAACGTGGAATGGTTTGTTTTCGGAGAGGAGGTTATCTTGGCAGTGGGAGATCGTACTGGGCATAGTTGCGATCGCTATGCTTGTTAGCCTACCCGCAGCGATATTCAGCGAGTTTCAGGGTTGGAAAACTCTGAAGCTGTACGCGCAACTCTACCCTCATATTACAGTGTATCCTTCCCTGTTTCTCTGGATACCTCTGTTTGCTGCTTACAGAGCGCATTGCATGATTCGCGTCAAGACGCGCCTGTTTGTAATTTTGACACTCGTAACGTTTTTTATCACATCGGGGGGGCTTTTCTTAGAACTGACTGGCGATCGCATGATGTTCATGGAGTTAAAATCTGATGCGACAACGATAATTCATCGGACACAACTTGAGCAACTCTACCAGGATAAGAAAATTTCACAGACGCATATCAACAGCATTCCACTGGAACTTTTCGATGCTCGTCAGGCTTTCGACGATGAAGGCGATCTCACGCTTAAAAAGTCTGAGCTAGAGCCAGCTATAACTCGATTGATCTCTAATAACAGCGATCGCCAAAAGATTACGGGATTTCAAGAACTGTTGCGGATTGCTACATCTTATGATGTTTGGCGGCAACATGCAGAAGCTTTTTCGATCAGTCGCTGGTTTTACTCCCTCAACTTTGTTGCTATTCTTGGCTGTGGTCTTCAGATTTTAGCACTTGTCTCGAAGATTCTGTTTCTGCCAGACTCCGTGTTTAATAAAAATAGATACTTGACTTATCTCATTCTGTGCGAATTGGGTCTTTTATTGTGGGTTCCTTTTCAAAGCTACAGCATAGACCACACAAAGAGCTTGTTATTTTCACCTGAGTTTCGAGGTACTCTAGCTGGGGTAAATGTCATTGTCTACGCAATTGTTTTTATAATATTTATCACAACCCTTGCCAGTATATACAGAAGCGCAACTAAAAAATATCAGCCTATTTTGTTGTTATTCTTATGGATCTGTTTAAGTTTTGGGATTCTCAGTAGTCTGTTTGGTGTTTTCCTCATCAATAACCTGTTTGGGATGGATAGTGTCGCTCCCCTTACTACTTGGTGTGCAGGTATCATTTTTTTCGCACCTTTGTTTTTCCTGCTCGTTCGTTGGATTGATCTTAACGTGAGAGATGAGTAAATTATGAAAGCTCGGTCAGTCTACCAAGAACGAAGGAAAGTAATTCTGATTATAGGTTTTACCTACATTTTGCCTGTTTTGCTGATTTTTCTAGGATTGCTTCCTTTCTCTTGGCGGTTTGCTGTCCTTATTTTAGCTGCTATGGTGATTCTATCGATCACCAGACTGTACCGATTCTCTGCTGTAGAACTGGGATTTACTCAAAAACACTTGGGAACGTCTCTCAAAGCCATCAGCCTACCCACCTTGAGTATTGCCCTGCTGAGACTAATTCACTATATTCTTCAGGGATCGCGCCTCGACAACTCGGCATATAGCTGGACTTTCTACCTTTCCTTTGTCGGCGTGTCTTCTCCGGTGCAGGAGTTTTTGTATCATGGCTTTCTGTTTAGTATT
>JAQYWP010001256.1 GCA_029379285.1 Rhizonema sp. PD38 | reverse complement strand
AGCTCCCAAATTTCACATCGCTAATCTGCTTTTTAGCCTTAACTGAACCGTATTGCATCTTAACCCACCACTCGAAAAGCCTTAATATTAGCAGCTTTTCGCTCCCGCGCACGTACTCTGGTATTCCCGCAGGACAGTTGCTTGGCTGATAATTGCCTAAGGAACCTAAAACTTGTATCTCCTTTAACGATCGCGGAGCGTATGGATATTCCTCAACCCACATCGGTCGATTTTCATTTCACATCATATCTGGGCTTTACCGATTAATTACGCAACTAATATTTTTCAGGGCGCTCTCCCGGTGACGGTTACCACTACCCCCGACTTATTGAGCCGATACGCTCATTTTTACTCCACCTTGAGGACCTATTACAAAACCTCGACGTACTGCTTTAAGAGGAGCTTTCTCCTCTAATTTTAACTGATAATTTAAAACAATAGTTGCTAAAATTAATTTCATTTCAAACAAAGCAAATACTTGACCAAGACATTGACGAGAACCATTTCCAAAAGGCCAAAATTCATAAGGTGAATATTTACGATTAATAAATCTTTCTGGTTGAAATTTTTCTGGTTGGGGATATAAATCTTCTCGACGATGAGTTAAGTGAATACAGGGTATTAGATACGTTCCAGAAGCAACTTGGTATCCCCTTAAATTCACAGAGCGTAAAGTAATTCTGGGAAAGGTAGTAGCAACTATAGGGTAAATCCGCAAAGTTTCGTGACAAACAGCCGTCAGATAAGGCAGTTGACTAATTTCGAGAGCCTCTGGAGTCTTTAAACTTCTTAGCTCATGTAAGAGTTTCTTATAGACTTGTGGTTGTTGATGAATCCAGTACAAAGCCCAAGCGATAGCCGTAGCCGTAGTTTCATGACCAGCAATGAGTAAAGTCAAAAGATTATCTCTTAATTCGACGTCACTCATGCCTTCTCCATTTTCATATTTTGCTTCCATGAGCAAACTCAGGATATCAATATGATTGGATTGCACTTGGCGACGCTCCCATATTTGAGCCATTAGTAAATCATCAATCTGTAGGCGCAGGCGCAGGTATTTTCCCCAAGGACTCCAAGGACCCAAATCTTTTCTTAGAGATGGGAGCATTAAAACACTGGCGCTGAGTGGTGAATTAGTTAAATCCAACCAAGCTGTCATTAAATTTTCTAGTTTTTCAAACCGTAATCCCTCATTAATACCGAAGACTATTTTTAAGATAATCTTCATGGTGATACCTTCACAAACATGGCGAGCAATAAAAGTTTTACCCGGCTTGAGGCGTTGCATCGCTTGTTGGGTAATATCACAAGTTTGCTGCCCATAATCGACCATCCGTTTACCATGAAGAGGAGGCATCATTAGTTTTCGCTGACGCAGATGGCGTTTTCCATCTTGTAGAATTAATGAGTTTTCTCCAACTTGAGGTCTGAGGATTTCATTGGCACCACCTGGAGCAGCAAGAATTTTACTTGCAGGATCAAATAACTCTTGAAGGTCTTGAGGATGACTTACAACTAAAGTTTTTAAATCGCTAAAAATAGTAGTGAAAAAAATATCTCCGTAATTTTGAGCACAACGCTCAAAGAACTCCAATGGTCTTAGGGTGAATTCTATTTGTTGAATAAGTTGAGGAGTTTTAATTTTCTCAATCTGTTTGACTGTCATACGTCTCGGGTACTCTGATAATTCTTTTTTGTCAGATTAATTATAAGGCTAATGGTCTTTAGCGCTCTTTCATCGTAGTTTTTCACTCTCCCCCAGCAAAAAAGGACTAATAGACAACAGGAATATGAGGATTTTTTATACCTCGGCGGGTTTGGGTAAGAACCTGAGCAATATAGCTCCAAGGGTTAACTTTTCTCAAGCGACAAGTTTCAATTACACTCAAGACAGAGCAATAGGTTAAACTGCTGTCTTCAGTAGAGCGAGTTACATAGCTAATACTTCGAGCAATGACCGCATGTCGTAAAGTCCTTTCAGCCTCGTTATTAATGGGTGGCAATTGCGGATTGTGAAAACACGCAACGACAGCATCCCAATCAGTCAAAATCTCATTTGCGAGAGCTATTCCTAACAGTACTAATACTTTAGCACCAAAAACATCGTTTAATATTCTTTTACCATAAAATATTACTATTTTGGAGATGTCTAGTGATTATAATACGACGAGAATGACAAAAGAGGGTTAAGCAACGGATATTTTTAAGGGCACTTCTCCGCTCACGGTTACCACTACCCCCGACTTAATGAGCCGATACCTCTACGCAATATTCTTTTATATTCAAAGAAAAGACTTTTGTCCTTTTACTATAAAGCCTGTCATAGAACAAAAGAATAAGTTTTCTTGATTAGCCCTCATCAAATTGGTTAACCATTCAGCGACTTCAGTCGTAGAAACAATCTTCATATCAACAGCTCTCTTAGATAATTCAAGCAAATGGAAAAGTCGATCTGCCAAAGCGAAGTCAGTCAGGATAATAGTGATAGGAACAATAGCTATTTCTTGCAAACGAGCCTTTTTAAATAAGGCAGGTAACTTACGCCCCATACAAGATGAATTCCCAAAATTTAGAATCTTATGGGTTAAAATTGGATCAGCATGGTCAACTACTAAAGT
>JAQYWP010001255.1 GCA_029379285.1 Rhizonema sp. PD38 | reverse complement strand
CATTTACTTGGCACACCATCGAGAAGAAGTCTACCCACAACCGAAAAAATTCAAGCCAGAACGTTTTTTGGACAGGCAATTTTCTCCTTATGAGTATTTGCCCTTTGGCGGCGGGAATCGTCGGTGTATTGGGATGGCTTTTGCTCAGTATGAGATGAAATTGGTGTTGGCAACGATTCTATCGCGCTTTCAAGTGTCCCGAGTCAACAAGCGTCCTGTACGTCCTGTGCGCCGTGGTTTGACTGTAGCTGCACCAGCAGGAATGCGAATGGTTGCAACCCAAACCAAACATCAGCAATCCTCATAATGAGAGACACTTTAATCATAGCCTCTCTACTTCAATCAAAAATTTGTGTCAATAAACATCTCAAAGAATTTGCCCACAAGCCAGTTTACTAACGAACAAATCAGGATTGTGAAGCTGACCTCAGCTAAGATAATTAATATATCCATCATGACTTGACAAAAGTAAAAATATTTGATATAATATTTACTCATTATTAGCAATTTGTATAAGAGAATTTCTTATGCAAGAATGTGTTATTGTTTGGCAGTTATTGATATAGGTGACTGAGCAAACCCAGAAATAAGTTATCGAACAAAATAGTTTTTTTTGCTAACAGATAGGTTTGTAACTAATACCGCTACGCGGTATTAAAAATGAGAAAAGCTTGACTTGCAGGCAACAAGCAATTCCCAATGGTTTCGTTTACCCTGTTGACAGATGAACTTGACGGCGGAAGAGAGTATAGTTTATACAGTCAACGTAAAAGTGAAACTTGATTTTGATACTGAGGAATTAAATAATGTCTACTGATACAGTTGCTTACGTTCAAGAAAGTGAATTTGACAGTCTTTTAAGTGAACAGCAGTTTGTGGTTGTTGATTTTACTGCGACTTGGTGTGGTCCCTGCCGCCTTGTGAGTCCGTTAATGGATCAACTTGCGGCGGAATACAAGGATCGTGCCCAGGTGGTGAAGATAGACATCGACAATAACAAGCCTGTTTTTAAAAGATTCGGTCTTAAGAGCATTCCTGCAGTTTTATTTTTCAAAGATGGTGAGTTAGCAGAAACCATCGTTGGAGTTTCTCCTTACGAGGACTTCACAGCTGCCCTTGAGAAGCTTCTCTCTTCTGGAGAAAACTCTATCTAATTTGTTCGTCATTTGGAAGCATTAATTGCGATATACACGGAGAGCGCGCATAGAATACAAGCAATAAGTAAGTCGGCATAGATAAAACTTGATAACAGTTTGTGGTTGCGGGAAGAGCGCTGAAGCGCAACTACGAACCTTTTGAACCAGTTTACAATTGTGACTTACTGCAAGAAAGTTTTTGTTGTAAATAAAGTCGATGTCCACATCAAAGATATGTCACTTTCTCATTGGTATTCCTGGTAGTGGTAAATCAACTTTCGCTCATGCTTTAGCAAAACTCGGTAACTACGTCATTGTCTCTACTGACGAAATTCGCGCTACACTCTATGGTGATGCTAAGATTCAAGGCAATTGGAATGAAGTTGAAAACCAAGTCATCGTTCTGATTGGAAATGCGATCGCATCCGGTAAGGGTGTCATATACGACGCAACCAACTGCAAACGCGCTTACCGATTGGATTTTTTAAGGAAGGTAGAAGCAAAAAATCTTATCTGGATTGCCTGGTATTTAAAAACACCTCTCGAAATCTGTCTGAAGTGGAACCAACAACGCGATCGCCAGGTTCTTCCAGAAATCATCGCCAGCATGTACAAATCGCTGTTAAACTTTCCACCACGGCGGCACGAAGGTTTTGCAGCAGTCGAAGAAATTGATATGACTGCACTTCAACCGGGGACAGAAGTTGTCGAACAAATCGAACGCATTCAAAACTTGCACCGTCGCATCATCAACCGCACCCAACACAACGGAATCACCTTAAAGCTTTAAGATTAACGGTATATTACATGGAAAAATAGAAATCGGCATTTCTGTGTTATTCACACAGTATAAGTATGCTGTGGCTTGACAAGAGAAAATGGCTAAGGATGATATAGAACTTAGAAGGAAGAGGTACTTCAAACTCGCCATCGCTTACTTTGTATTTAGTCACGTCCACTTACTTGTAGCAATTTGTGGAGGAGATGCGAACATCTCTCCTGTGCATTTCTGGTCTCTTGTGTTTGGAAATCGAATAGGATTGCTATATTAAGACTTTATTTTCCATATCCTTTCTAAAATTTCAATCTGCTTTTCTGTTTGAGGAGTAATCTTTTGGTCAATCTCAAATGTCATCTTCTGTATCTTTTCTGAATTTTCAATTTCTAGAAGGCGTATTTTTTCTAAAGTTTCCATTTCCGAAAGGATTTCATCCCTCCACTTGAGGCGCTCTCTTTTATACTCCATATACTGAAGAATACACCCTAATATAAAGCCAATTGTCGTGAAAATAATGAAAACTTCTATAAGATAGTATGCACTCTCGTCCGTTTGCTTTGCCAACTTTGGTTGACTAAACTGAGTCGTTCTTGGAGCGATCGCAACAGAACCATATTGCATTTTCTCAAGGTTTATGTTTGTCTGAGTTATGACCTTAGGAAAGCCCGTAGCTTTTATAGGTACTGCAACTAATCCTACTGTAGCT
>JAQYWP010000242.1 GCA_029379285.1 Rhizonema sp. PD38 | reverse complement strand
CTATATGTCTAATATAGCATACATATTGCCAATTTACTTACCCTCAAAATTTTTTTATATTTGCTTATATTTAGCTGTGGACAATCTTTTTTTACGGCTAGAGAAAGCTTATGTAAAATTATTCAATATTCCAGCAATTTTCAACTCAACTTTGAAAAGCATGCGGAATGTGCCTCAAAATAAAAAAAAGCCTGCAATTCAGGCTTTCGAGCAATTCCCAATAGGGGTAGTTCACACAGTTGCTACCACATCCCCAGTTTTACTGGTATCGTAACCGCCAAGAACTTCTAATTGTGAGTGAACCAACCGATGTCCCAAAGTACTGAGCAATTGCTGCACTGGAGCTTCTTCTAAATATTCCTTGAGAATCACTAAGTCATATCGCGAGGAATGCAGAGGAATAAATTCCAGCCCAAAGGTAGCAGCTACTGATGCCGAGCTAATACCCACATCCGCAATTCCTGTGAATACGGCTTCGGCAACATGATGGTGACTGTTGACAATTCTGTCAAATCCTTTGACAGTCTGGAACGGTATTTGCTTCTTTTGAAGAGTTCGTTCCAAAAGCATTCGACTACCGGCACCGAGTTCACGGTTGACAATGCTTGCTTTCGCTTCCACCACATCGCTAACAGTTTTGATTCCCATTGGATTACCTGGTTGTACTATCAGTCCCTCCTCCCAGACACCAAGAGTAATCAAAACGGCTGCTCTTTCGTTTAAAACTTTACGGACAAAGGGAGTATTATGTTCTCCAGTCTCAGGATCATACAGGTGCATCCCTGCTATATGAGCTTCACCTCGGCATAGACTGTGCAGTGCCGCCATGCTATTGGCGAAGTTATACTGGACTCTCAACTGCGGATGCCAACGTTCGGTAGTTCGCCCCCACAAGGAAATTACGGGCGCACAGCCAGCAATCACGACAGTGTTTTGAAGTGCATCTATGTTATCATATAGCAGCTTAACAACGACTTTATTTTTACCTAGTTGCTGATCAAGCTCTGGGTACCCAAGAGTATTTCCTTCTCCTGCGTTCATGCGATCACTCTTGGGTAACTTCCGTTTGGCGGGACGCAACCCCTCTGATTGAATCGGAGGAAGCTCTTGATCCAAAGTCTGTGCCTCTACACTTAAGAGCCGAGCGTTTTTCGGACTCAGTGTTTGAGCCGGAGCAATTGCCTCACCATCAGCCGGAATCATTTCTAAGCGAAAAGCATCCTGACCTACTAGTGGATAAGCAATCCATTGTCCACCAACCCTTGCTAAACTAACTCGTATCTGTTGGTTGCAGGGAACAGATTTGGCAAGAGTTGCTTCCACTTCTTGTAAATTCTGATCAAACCAAAATAGATCCTCGACTTTACAGCCAAGTGCTTTGGCTAAGTGAAGTGTTATGGTGACTGAAGGAGCATATTGTCCCGACTCTACACCACTAATCGTCTGACGGGTAACTCCAGCTAGTTTTGCCAAATCTTGCTGACTCATGCCCAAGCGGGTTCTGATTGACTTTAAGTTGTTGCGAAGTTGACTATCCTGCTTCATTTGGTTGTAGCTTTGCGTTACAAAAAGTCATTGCGTATTTAACCATCTATGCTATAGCAAAAGTGCAGTTTTCTACCGAACCTTATTTTTCATTCAATACGTATTATAAGGAGACAAAAGAGAAATATCTATACGTGGAATAGATTTGAACCTATTTATAAGTATCTGGTTATTTCTGTTACTCTCTTTCAGTGGTGCGTTCAAGGCAGTCTTGCCGGGTGAAAGAGGGTTTGAACGTTTTGCACAGATGTCTTTTTTTGCTGACTCATCAAGCGCACATGATATGATTGTTGAGAAGATGAGCGGAAAATTCTAATATGTTTCTTCAGGCGTTGTAAGAATGCCTGCTACTTGCCTACACGAATATGTTTAAAAATAAAAGCGATCGCTAGATCATTTTAATAGTTCGGGATAAGAAGTTATTCTAAGCGCTGAAGCGCTTACTACAAACTTCCATTTATTTATGACGACTTACTTACTCCCTTCCCGGTGTAAGATTACCTATCTCCTTAATCTTCTTTCTTGGCTTCCTTGGCGTCTTTGCGGTTTTTTTAACGGTATTTTTCTAGCGGGAAGAGAGTAGTTATAAATAAAGGCTTTGATTTGAAGCCGATTTGAAGTTTTTTAAACACTCATTATCTTCTAAGTAGATCGGCGTAAGCGATAAGTTCGTAGTTGCTAGATTTATTTCTTAGCAACTACGAACGAAATTTGATAAGTAGACATTTCGTTACATAGTCTAGTTTTTTATTGCCGATATACTGATTCTGTTTGTCAACCCCCTTGTAGTCCCCCCAATGATTTGAGAGGACTACAGGTAAGTTTTTATACAGAAATGATATGAGACAGAACACTGCTCTATGTCCAACGAATCTCTTTTGAACGAAAAGCTCTTTCCCAATCGTTTGCAAGCACTTCCATGAGATTGACCATTCCTTCATAGCCAAAATATGGCTTGTCAAGATAAGTTTCTCTGTTGGTAGGACTGAATACATCAAAAGCGATTTGGACTCCCAATTCCTCCGCCATGTATTTTTCCCATGCTGAACCAATCACAGCATCAACACTAGAATCTTCTAATGCCTGTTTGATCTGATATCCATCAGCAGAATATGCTATACGAGGAGTAAGACCGAGGCTGTGTAGTTCTCGTTCTAGAACTGAGCGAGAATCAGGCATTGCCGAGCGAAATAATAATACTTCAGGAATCATCTCTAATTCTTCAAACAGCATTCTCACCAGTCCAATGCCGAGTGTTCCATCAGTAGATACAGCAACTCTACAGTTACGATAACGGGGAATAATCATCAATGCTCGTCGGCGAAGTGTATCTACAACCATTTCTTCGCCTTGTTTTATCAGGGGTTCCACCCTTTCCTCGATGCTGAAATGTGCTGCCAATGCGTTCAACCATCGAGTCGTGTTTTTGACACCCACTGGTAAAGGTATATCATCAAGGATCAGGGGGATGTCATGGGTGTGTTGCATTTTCCGAGCAAACTTATACCCAACATCATGACTGAGAAGAATATTAGCGGTAGCTTCACCTGCCTGCTCTAGTTGTTCAAACGAGGTATTATGGGAAAATACCGTCTGGACTCTAATCTTTAAAGATTTTAACGTATCGGTTACCCATTGCAAATCAGCCCACCAAGTCGGATTTAAATTTGCCTGTGGGGCAATGATATTTACAATTTTCGGCTTCCTGCCCCTTCTCTTGGTCTGCCTTTTTTTGATAAAAGGAAGTAAAGCCTCTAAACCCATGTTCAAGCCATCGTAAGCATTGCCTCGAAATCCACCAGCAAGCAAAGGAACGAGTTTAGCTTTGACATCTGGCTGAATCTCATGGCACAATCCCTGAATATCTTCACCAATAATATCTGCCGCACAGGTACCAACGACAAACATCACCTTAGCATCAAAAGATTTATCCGCCTCTTTAATCATACCTTTGAGTTTCTCAGACGCTCCCATCACGATGTCTGACTCAAAAAGACGAGTACAACCTACTTTCCGCTTGGTGAAATCAACCTCATGATTATCATATCCAGCTGCGACAGTGGACGCGCAACCTTGTGGAGAATGAATCACAATACTGACATCTTTAATGCCAGCAACCGTAGTTGCAATACCTTCAAGGGCGCAACCAACAACAGGATCTTTACTATGGTCACAATTTTCAAAAGTTAGTCCAGCAGACATTTTCCCTCCTATTCAATAAAGATATTGGCGCTTGGTCAAAATTTCACTTGTTACTCGTTCATACATTTTCCCCGTCTCTTCTCTGCATATACGGTACAGTCGGGCAAATCTTGAGCTAATTTTCCTGTCAGCGATTGAGCTGATGCTAGCCCTGAACTCTTAGGGAATACCATTTGCTTTGTTAATGCACTGCGAGGTCTAAAGCCATATTGGAGTGCTGTTTTAATACACTTTGCTACCTTCAAGGCTCCGCGATAGCCGAATCTAGGACGATTTAAGATAGCATTTAAATCGACGACGGGAATGTGAGGGAAACTCAAGGATGAACCAAAGTATACCACTGAATCCTGATCAAGACCACCAATAAATTCTAGTAATTCATCTTCCGTTTGTTTCATGGACTCGTACTTACCGAAGGCAAGTGTCCCCTTTGTAATCAGGATTTCTGGGTCTAAACCCGTCTCCAACAAGTAGTCTACGCTGGTTTCTCGTGCTTCGGTACTCCAGGGATGGAAATTATAGATGACTGCACGCATCCCAAAATCACGCTCTAACATGTGGGCAATGGACAAGCACTTGATAGCGTCATGTCCTTCGATAATCGCTAATTTCCCTTCAATATATTTCTTAGCTTCTTCAAATTCGGTCTTGATTGCAGCATATTCCCTTTCCATCAGGGCTTTTGCCTGTTTTTCCATGCCTAAATATTTAGCAGCCCCTTCGAGCCATTTTTCTGTAGCGCTGATTCCATAGGGAAGGATCGTAGAGTTCAAGGGAGTACCAAACTTGTCTGACATGGCCTTACCAATGGTATAACCAAGATCCAAACATAAGGTACAGTTGACTGCTGCACTCGGTGCTTGCTTGAGTTCTTCTAAGGTACAGTCACCAGCAATGACGCTGTGAACTCTTGCCCCCATTTCTTCAATTAGTCGCACCAGTTCCTTAACATCAGTTTCTACTTCCGTCCTTTCTGGGCCCATTTTTGCACCCACAATATTGACGGCATCCGCTAGTTGTGCTTTCCGTTCTGGAGTTGGTGGCTCCATAAAGTCTACAATTTGCCGAAATACGATATCAAATCCACTGCGATACTCTCCTGCAAATCCTTCACAGTGTATCGTCATGATCTCAGCATTGATTTCGGTGCTTGCCTTCTTGACTACGTCATCAACACAGTCCCCAATAATTCCAGACGCGCAACTCGTTGCAACAACGATCGCATCAGGATGGTATTTTTGATCGACTTCTCGAATTGCGCCTTTTAATTCTTTTTCACCACCAAAAACCACCGACTTCTCACTCATGTTGGTAGTGACCACAGGTTCATAAGCAGAACCACTATTGCGGCTATTGGTCAGCTTGTATGCCCGCTTTACACCGTAGGCACAACCACTAGGACCATGAGAAATGACGATCGCATTTTTTATTCCACTTAAAATTTTTGTTGCTGTCCAGAATTTGCAGGGTCGGGTATGACTACCTTGTAAGCTGGTTTTTATCTTACCCTCTTTTGCCAAACGATAGAGTTCGCTTAAATGGCCGTAAAATACGACATTCTTATCTATACCTGTTGTAGCAGTCATGATCGCTCTCCAGTCTTTCGTAAGCTTCTATAAGTCAGTTGGAGTACACACAACTTAGGGCGGGTTTAATCTCATCACCTGTGAGTCAATGTCAAACCCGCCCTTACAGTTGTTAGTAGGTTGGGTGATTAGATTCCCGACTTCTTAAGGAAGTCGGGAATCTTAAAGATCGTATCTTCTTGAAGCGATTACCAAACGTTTAAAATCCACTCGCGATCAAGCTTGTACTCCATATCTGCAAACATTGCGTTGGCAATGGTGTCTGCTAGCCATTCTGCACCTTTATAGCCAATCACTGGATTTTTCCATAGACCTGCACGGTCAAAGGTGGGGAAGCCGATCCGAACCATTGGAATCTTATTATCAATGGCAATGTATCGACCCTTAGAATGACCCATAATCAAGTCAATTTTGAGAGATCCATCTTTGATACGACGCTCTAGTTCCCAGAGGTCTGCATTTGAGATGACTTCGATATCTGTAGGTGAGATGTTCTCCAGAGCAGCAATTCTCTTGTCTTTTGCACAAGCCTTGTTATCATCTCCCAATAACAGCAGCACTGGCTCCAACTCACATTCCAAGCAAAACTCTGCTAGACCAATGACTAAATCGGGATCTCCGTAAATAGCCACTTTTTTGTTGGCAAAGAACATATGCGCGAGATCTGCGATCCCATCGATAGCCTTTCCTCGTTCTCTGACTAAAGATTCTGGTATTGGTTTGCCAGTCAATTCGCTAATATTTTTCAGCCAGGCATCGGTGTTTTTGATACCAATTGGTGTTGGACCTACAATTGCAGGAACCTTAAACTTCTCCTGTAAAAAGTCAGCCGAGCTACCCCCTTCATATTTACACAAGGCAATGGTTCCCAATGCATTGGCAGAATCAGCGATGTCTTCGATAGTTGTATTGCCAAAGGCAAAACTGTTCTTATCGGGCATGGTAGGTGCATCAAAGGTTTCTGTATCCAGTAAGATATTTGCTGGAACATCCATCTCTTTTAAGACGCGCTTAACTTCTGTGACATCTCCAGGGTTCAGCCACCCAGTAAAGATGTTCAACTTGCCATTTGGTTCGCCTTTTTTCGCTAGGGTAGAAATGAGCGCATGTACGCCGACATTATACCCAGTGACTTGACTACCTTTGTAACTGGGAGTATGCACAGCAACCAGCTTAACATCGCGATCAGGATACTCTTTCTTTAAGAAGCTGTTGAGCTTGTTAATCGTTCCTTCGATATCGTCCCCAATCGTCTCGGTTGAACAAGTTGTAATAATTGGAATAACCCGTACATCGGGATATCGTGCCACTAAGGTCTTGACCGCTTCCTCAATACGTGGTATTCCTCCAAGAACAGCACTGTTTTCATGCAATGAAGAAGAAGCAATGTCAAAATTTTCCTTCAAATGCTGGGCAAACAGAAGCCGAACAAACATACTACATCCCTGACCTCCATGCACGAGGGGGATACAATCTTTAATTCCGATGGCCGCATACTCGGCTCCTGCAGGCTGACAGGTAAAAATTGGATTGATAACTCCGCTGCGTTCTTTCTGTTTGACGATGACAGACATGGTATTTACTCCTATGTGGTATAAAAACTCGTGATTTTGTTTGACGTTGCTCTTTAAAGAGATGAATTATCTTTCCCTTGTTTTGGGAAATGGAGCGTTACCTGCTTTGAGCATTCGTGCTTCGCTCTACTCGATTAATAAGCTATACCATTTCACTTTAAGGTTGATACAAATAGGCGGCCTGCAAGCTGTAGTATAATAGGCACAAAGAGGAGATAAATCATTTGTATCAGGCATTTATCGTGAAATGGTATTAGCTAGACTTGGCATAGATTACAGAGAATGTTCTCTTATGTCTTGAAAAGTAAACGAGATGTTTCTCTGTAAAACTGTGTGCGATCGCTCCGTACTTAGTAGGAAAGTTTCTGCTTTTCTTGGCTGCATCAACGCAAACAGTAGGATCAGACTCTAGTTAAGCAACGCCTATCATTTGATTGAATAGGCGGTTCGGTAGACATCAGGTGAAATATGACGAGTTCGTTAAAACCCTTAGTAGGGGCGAAGAACTGTTCGCCCTTACACATTTTTCTAAATGTCTAACTGCTTTAATAGAGCGAATGATGCAATTCACCATTCCGGGAGTTAGTGATCACAATACCCATCAGTCTGATTTTAACACAATCCAGTAGTGTTTTCTTTTGTGCGTTCTCCATCGTACCTAACCATTGGAACTTTTTATTCAGGTCAGCCACAAGGAGTTTTGCGTCTGCATAAAAAGCGCGATCAATCAGGTTTTCCAGAACCACCTGTTCCCCAGTCAAGATTTTAGCAGCCTGACCGAGAACACCATGGATGTTTTCTTCCCTATCCCATGAGCGCGAGTGGAACTGCCACAAACACCGTTGTTGTATTAATGACGTGATTTCCTCAGTTCGCTCTTGAATGTAGGACGCAATTTCTGCAGATTGTATTTGAACGCGGATGTTGGTTTCCTCAGCTGTCTTTTGAGCGGCTGGAGCAGTTTCTTTAGCTGTCTTTTGAACAGATGGAGCGGTTGCTTCAACTGGCTTTTGAGCGGCTGGAGCAGTTTCTTTAGCTGTCTTTTGAGCGGCTGGAGCGGTTGCTTCAACTGGCTTTTGAGCGGCTGGAGCGGTTTCTTTAGCTGTCTTTTGAGCGGCTGGAGCGGTTGCTTCAACTGGCTTTTGAACGGCTGGAACAGATTCCTTAACTACTTGTTGAACGCGTGATGCTATTTCCTCAACTAGCTGTTCAACTACTGGAGTAGTTTCCTTAGCTACTTGTTGAACGCGTGATGTAACCTCAGAGATATCTTTAGCGACTTTACCGTTGCTTTTGCCGTTGCCGTTGCCGTTGCCGTTGCCGTTACCGTTGCCATTGACACTGACTTGAGCAGCTTTTACACTGTCGCGGATATCATCTTGAGCCAATTTCATCAAAGGAGAGTTAATGGCATTGTACATATCACGAGCCATATTAACAGCACCTTCAAAGCCCATGTAAGGACCATTGTGGTAGCCATGACCATTGACGTAAGGCAAGTGAAGCTTCTTGACCAAAGCACCGACGCGAGGACCAGTTAAAACCAGGTCAGGCTGGACCATTTCCAGAACCTCGAAAAATTCGAGTTCGTTGCCATCATCAATATAGATAGTGCCTTCTTGGCCTCTGGCAATCACCTTTTCAAAGTCTTCTTGGTGACCGAACTTAGAAGACATGGCCACAACTTGCATGCCCAAATCGTCTTCGAGAGCCTTAGTCCAGTGCCACAAGCGAGGACCACCAGTCCAGATACAGACTTTTTTACCAGTCAAACGCTCTTTATACCAGGCAAGCTTAGATTCATATTTAGCCACCTCTTCAGCAATCACAGCTTCAGCCTTGTCTTCGAGCCCAAAGAAAGCGCCGATTTTGCGTAAACCTTCCTTAGCATAGTCAAAGCCCCAGGTGTCTACGTCGATGCGGGGAATGCCATATCTTTTCTTCAACTCGTTGGCAATATACCCAGCAGATCTGGCGCAATTGGTGACATTCAACTGTGCTCTGTGCATACCGCGCAACGAGTCATAAGTACCGTTGCCAGTAAAGTGGGCAATGATTTGGATGCCCATTTTTTCCATGTACCTTTCCAGTACAAAGGTGTCACCTTGAATGTTGTAGTCCCCAATCACATTAATTGTATATGGACTGGTAATTTCTGGCTCCAAGGTACCCACTTTCTCATTCACCCAACCGATGTTGAGAACGTGGTGACCTTTGGATTGACTCACACCCGCGAAACCGGGACACTCTACAGTGAAGATGTCAACATCACCCAGTTCTTTTTCGACTTCTTTGACGATGGGCTTGATGTCATCACCAATCAAAGCTGTGGAGCAGGTGGTGTAGACGATCATCCGCTTGATGTCGGGAAATTCTGCAAAGGCTTCTTTAATGGTTTTCTTCAGCAGCTTTTCACCACCGAAGACAATATGCTGTTCCTTCATATCCGATGACCAGGCATACTTGAGTTGGAAGTTGCCATTGTCACTGGGATAGCGCTTGGTGTGCCAAGTATCGTAGGAACAACCCACTGGTCCGTGGATCAACTGGATTGTATCTTTGAGTACGGCACCGATCACCAGTTTGGCACCGCAATAGCTGCATCCACGCTCCGACAACGAGCCGGGAATCGTTTCTATGTTGGCAGAGGGGAGAAACTGTGTTGTATCTTCTCCCTTCTCTTTGATATATACGTGCCGTTCCCTTTCCGGAATCGTTTCGTCGCACTTAAACAATTTCGTTGGCATGGCTGATTGCTCCTTAGGCGGTATCTGCTCAACAAAAATCTGCTTTTCCGCGTCTTTGATTTGACTATCCTATCTTTCTATATCATCAATAATAGTAAATCTAAATACGATTGAAACAATATTTTAAATTAAGCAATAATAGACAGACTTGTCTATCTAAAAATTACTTATTTTTTTGTGGAATAAGCATTTAAGGTTCTCTCTATATTTT
>JAQYWP010001254.1 GCA_029379285.1 Rhizonema sp. PD38 | reverse complement strand
CCGCGCTTCCTCTCTTCTAGAATGCCTGGTATTTTATTTCTCCGCAAGTCCCTAATTGCGCTTCAGCGCTCTCAAACTAATAAGAGTGCTAAAGCGCACGGACAGATTCTTTCGGAGGGAAACCAACGCTCTTATCCTACGGAGGGAAACCCTCCTGCAGCACTGGCTCCTCTTCCGAACTGTCCTCAACTACGAACCTATTTTTTATTTATAACTCATTTACCGAACATCATATAATACTCATCCCTCATCCCTCAGAACTCATTACTGATTTGAGCATTTGTATTGCTGTAGATGCGATCGCATTTTGTGAATCAAGTTGGAGTGCTTGTTGCCAAGAAGCGATCGCATCAGCGAAGTTTCCTTGTAATGCCTGTAATTTACCTGCCAAGGCGTGGAAGTCTGCATTGCTAGAATACAATGTCAAGGCTTGCTTGTTGTTTGCTTCTGCCTCTGCATAATTTCCCTGTTGCAATAAATACAGAGCTTGTCTGTGATACCACACAGCTTGATCATGAAGGCGTATCAAGTCAGACAAGTCGGCTTTACAGCGTCGGCAAGTTGAGGCAGTAGACATTGCAGAACGATAGACTGCACCACACACAGGACATTTCATAGTTCTTCCGTATCGTCGGTGCTAATATAGTAAAGAAAATCTTCTAATTCTGCTTGCAACTCAGGTAATTCTGGACTGTTATCGGCGATCGCATCATCTATTTTGTCTAACAATTCTTGTAATTCCTCTTCTTGCGCTTCATCTACGATGAAGAGTGCTTTCTGAGCATTTTCTAAAAGCATTGTAAGTTCTGGTGAAATTGTTACTATTTTGGACTTTCCAATTGTTTCATCACTTTGAAACAAAGATTCTAAATTTACTCTTGCCTGCTTCAAATCATTGCTGGAAAGTCTCTGCATACCAGCATTATTTACTACAAGAGTTCCTTGTTGCCCTTTGCCTTTCTCAGTAGTAGTAACAGTGAGAATACCATTTAGGTCAAAATCAAAGTGAACCTCAACTTGAACACCTCCTGCAAGTTTAGGTGGTAAGTTCTCTACTCGAAAAGAACCCAAAGGAACATTTTCTTGAGCGATCATATTTTCTCCCTGAAAAACTTCTATTTCCACCGCTTCTTGATCGTCAAGTAGAGTCGAATAAACCTCGGAGCGAGAAACGGGAACAACGCTATTGCGGGGAATAATCACACTAAAGTAGCCAGGCATAATTCCCATTGACGTATTCACGGCTACAGCAATACCTAAAGAATGGGGAATCACATCCACAAGAATGGCATCTACTGATTCACCCGCCAGCACCCCTGCTTGCAAAGCGGCTCCCAAAGCCACACAAAGATCCGGTTGAATCCCATCAGTAGGGGCTTGTCCCAAATGCTCCTCGATCATTTGTCGCACGAGAGGGATGCGTGTTGAACCACCAACTAGGATAATGCGATCAATGTCATCTGCTTGAAGGTTAGCATCTGCTAATGCCCTGTCAATCGCCTGTAGGGTTTCTTCTATCAGAGGACTAATCAACTTTTCAAAATCTGCTCTGGCAATTTCTGTCTCTAAATGCAATGCCGTCTTACCCTTACTTGCCAAAAAAGCTTCACGTACTGTAGCAAAGGCGTGGGAACTCATCTCAATTTTCAACTGCTCTGCGGCTCGTAACAAACGCGCCTGAGTCACTGCATCATCTGGCACATCCGTACCATGACTTGCGCGGAAAATACTGGCTAGATGCAGTTGCAAAAGCCTGTCAAAATCATCTCCCCCCAACTGATTGTTACCATGACTGGCTAAGACTTCCGTAACATCACCTGTAATTTCCACAACCGAAACATCAAAAGTTCCACCTCCCAAATCATAAACCAAAACCTGTTCTGTTTCCTCCGAACGCAAGTCATAAGCTAACGCCGCCGCAGTTGGTTCGTTGATAATTTGTAAAACCTCAAAACCAGCTATTTCTCCAGCAGTTTTCGTCGCCTGTCGTTGAGCATCTGTAAAATACGCCGGAACAGTAATCACTGCTTGAGTCACCGATTCTCCCAAAACACTCTCAGCTCGCTGTTTGAGGGCACGAAGAATAATGGCAGAAATTTCATGGGGTAAGTATTCGCTTTGCTCCCCCGAACCTAAAGTAGTTTTATGATCGGTTCCCATCCAGCGCTTAATTGACTTAACAGTGCGCTCTGGTGCAGCAGCATATTGACGAAGTGCTTCTCTGCCAACAAGCAGTTTTCCCGTATCGCTAAACCCTACACAAGAAGGCAAAATTAAATCACCATCTTCTCCTGGCAACACTCGTACTTGTCCGTTTTCGACAATCGCCACTTCAGAATTAGTTGTCCCTAAGTCAATGCCAACTGCAGTCATTATGTTACTTCCTTCTCTGTATACAATTACCTATCTTCTCTATTTTCTTGGCGTTTTGGCGGTTCATCATAATTAAAAATAGGAGAGAGAATGAATTATGCGTTCGTTGAAATTCTTGGTAGCGGTGGTACTCAACACAAAACACCTGAAGGCGAATGCCCCTACATCATTTCTCGCTTTATATATTAGATAATCTTCTGGTAGAAAGGGAGACGTTAATGATTGTTGTATAATTTATTACTATACTATA
>JAQYWP010001253.1 GCA_029379285.1 Rhizonema sp. PD38 | reverse complement strand
GCACAGACAGATACTCGTTGTAAGAAGGCTGGTATTTTATTTCCTGGCAAGTGCCAAATCATGCATTTATTGGTTACCAGGCCAGGAGATTCTGAAATATTCGGTCAGCCAAACTCAGCAATCAAAGAAGATTTTCAGAAAGTGGGAAATTTTTCTGAACTTTTATTAGCTTCAAGCTGCTAACGTCCTTTCCTCTTAGTTACAGGATTTTTATAGGCGATTTGTGGATATCAAAGGTTTTTCAGGCACTGTTGCCTAAATGAGAGTTGATGATAATCATTTACTTAATAGGCGCAAGATTGACATCTGTCAAGTGTAGTCCAACCCCTCAGTCTGCCCTGATTCGATTCATTCTGTAGTGGAAAGCAATTATATGGAGAAAATAGCGTTCTTAGTGATTCATAAAAACAAATGCCCAGCCGTATTGGGTTTAGACATACGGCTGGATATTTATTTACTGACCAGTGCCGGCACTAGCTAAACTCTCGACACTCAAGGGAACCATATCGCCATTCCTCGTGAATCCTAACAGCATCGGTTGTTGCGGTTCAATGAGTTGACCCGTAAGTACACAGCGTTCTTCTTGTTGGGCTGTGGCAGCTATGCTAGCGCGAATATCGGCTCGCGAAAATCGGGGTTTCCACTCTCCTGATTTTTGTTGGACGTAATTCCAAAGAATATCTCTAATTAGGGCTTGATATCCCTGATTTCCAGATAGTTCTTTGAGTTTCTCTTTGAGTTCTCGTTCTAGGCGGATGCTGGTGACTTCCATATCAGTGGTTGGGGTGCGAGCGATTGTATGCATCACTTTTTCTCCTTAAAGGTATAGACAAGATAGTAATACAAGTGTAGTATGTTTAAAGGAATGTTCAATAGGTGAAATTTTCTGTGAAATTGATTTACCCCGTGGAAAAAATCGAGAAAAAACCGATTCAGCCTCATTTCAAATTGATTTTAACTGTGTACGAGGATCTAGTTAGAAGGTTGATTCAGTTTTTTATGGATTTATGCGTCCCCATCTCCACTTCCTTTTGTGCCTCCAACAATCAATCTTGTTGGGAATCGGCTCTGTTGGAAGTGGAGTATTTATTAGTGGGCAACGGCACCCGAAATCAACGCCAATTCACAGAGGGTCATCATGATTATAAATATGCCAGCATAGGTGTGCTATACGCAGCACCAAAACTAGAAAACAGAAGCGGGAGGTACAGAAATCAGGATGCTGTACCAACATAAGACCAGAACACATCAAGGTCAAATTTCCACCCCCGCTTCCACCAAATAAGAAGCGGGGGTTTTTTATGAGGAGTCAAGCTGTGACGATCGCAATGCAAGTTTTAGAGCAATCCGTGGTGGTATTTTCCCAAAATTACTTGCCCCTGTGTCGAGTTAACATCAAACGAGCAATTGTACTTTTAGTAACAAATAGGGCCGAGCCGCTCGACTTGACGATAGAAAGCGGATGGCAAGTTCACTCGCCCAGCTTAGTACTTTATGTACCAAGACACATTCGCCTGAAAATCACCAGTATTGAGCGGATATGGAAAGTTCCTCCAGTGAATCGGCGGGAAGTTTTGCGCCGAGATCGTCACAGTTGCCAATATTGCGGTAGCACTAAACATTTGACTCTGGATCATGTGATTCCCCGTTCCAGAGGTGGTCAACATTCTTGGGACAATGTCGTCGCCGCTTGCGAACGTTGTAACTCCCGTAAAAGCGATCGCACCCCTCAAGAGGCTGGGATGCAACTTCGTAACCAGCCCAAAGCGCCACTCCACCCAACTATTTCTTTTGCAGAACAGTTCTGGATAGGTGTGCAAGCAAACCTGGAATAACAGGAGAGCATAAAGGAATGCTGAAATTAACATATACCGAAACTAGCTTTTATTTGGAGTGCCTATCTCAATTACTGGAGGAATGGGTCGCGCAGCGTGTTATTTTAGCATTGCGAATCTGTCAAAATCTACACGTTGAACCTACTACCGCTTCCTTTTTGCTTCCTGCTGATTTACCAGGAGTAGAGGTACTTCATAATCAATTGAAACGTGATGATCGCGAAATTGTTGCTTTGTCTGTTTGCGATCCCGAATACCTGGAGGTGACACTACAAGGTTTCTGGGTATCAAGTCGTTCGGAGGATGTTATAGGCGTGTTTGTCACAGCTATGAGCGATCGGACTGAATTGTTCTTACACAAACTCTGGCAGGAAGCACAAAAAAGCGCCTCCATTCTAACCGAGTGAAAGCTCGCGAACAGGCAACGAGTAAACCTAACATCAGACACAAAAATATAGCGGTTTTCATTTTAATCACATACATCTTCAAAAAATAAATGTAGAGATGCTTCAATCATGGCGTCTCTACACCGCGTATTGTAAGCAACCGAGAAGCACTATATTTTTAGATGACGATGTTCAAATCCAGCCAGGAGCATCAATGAGATGTGGCGCAACTTGTTAGCGCAATCCCTTTGGGAGGAGAAGTTTACAGGTTCAAATTCTATCATCCCAACTTTAGCCTCTGTAGCGTAATCGGAACGAGGCGTCTCGCTTATAACCAGGAGGGTCTGTATCAGTTAGTTTCCATAAGTTGTACATGCTAATTGCATAGAGCGCGGATATTTAACAT
>JAQYWP010001252.1 GCA_029379285.1 Rhizonema sp. PD38 | reverse complement strand
GGTTATGCTACCGGACATGATATTAGATTCTTTTTCAGAAATGTCTATTACATATAGTTGTGTCATGCACACTTTGAGGTTCCTGATTCAAGCAAGATTTATAGCAACTTATGAATTTACACTAAACTGATAGATTTGCCGTATATAATGAAAAGATGTGTGGCATGGATATCTCAAACTGGACTTCTTGAGCTTTAAGCAAATGCTCATGCTTGTTAGTAACACCCTTCATCTTCATTCGTCAAACAAGTCTTTGGCGTTGATTACCCCTTTAATTTCTGACTGACAATGACTCAAATTTTGGACTCAGTACCTTCAACTTACAGCCAACGTATTCTGTGCAGTTACTATAATGCGACAGGACACATCCAAATTGTCCGAATTTCTAACATTTCTAGTTGGTATTTTGAACGAGCAGTTTTTCCAGGAGTTCGGTTGCTGTTTGAAGCCGTGCCAGAAGCTTCTTTAGAAATTCATACTAGTACAACAATTAGTACAATTTTCGTAGATAACATCCCCTGTTCTCAGTTACAAGTTGCCAAATGTAGTTCAATGATACCACCACTCATTTTTAGCAACAAGTGTAATGGTTGACTTTTTAGTATTATATATGACACCGTAGGTGGCGTTATGATACGGGACATACGGCGTCATAATAAAAAACACCTCATTTTACCTTTGTGACCAGGAGAATGTAGATAGAATGAAATTTATGCTAAAAACCGTGAGAGAAAATATCTTTTTCGGGTTATTGATATCAAAGGCAATGGCTTGAGCCGTCAGTGAAGAACTTTATAATGGTTTAAGAACTCTGGTTTATTGAGGATATCGAGAAATAAACAGACAAAGGAAATGAAAATTAATTGTGCGTTCGTTGTAATCCTTGGTAGGGACGAATAGCTTATATCTTGCATTCAAGCTCAACTCTCTCTAATCCAAAGTGCTAAACCACCTCCACGGCCACGCGCTGCAATAAAGTCTTCAGTCACTAGAAAGAAGGCAAAAAAGGGCAATTTAGCTATAGGTTTGTTGTCAAAATCTAACTCCTGAACTTTACCGCCGCGAATTTGACCAGTATAAATAACACGACCAAATAGACTGATTTGCATATTGGTAAAATCAAATGCCAACAAGTTTTTCTTACCTAAATATTGTGCCGGACCTAAAAGTTTCAAAGACACTGAACCTAATTGAACCTGATTGCCAATTTCCCCTTGAGTTGGCATTGAATCTAAAGCTTGAATCGAGGGACTAAATAAGATATGCGCTTTCGCAAACTTAGGCAGATAAAAACCCTTACCTAGCATAATTCCCCCTCGCTTTTTAACTTGGCGAGTTCCAGTCACAAAGCAAAGCCGCCATTTACCCAGCAAGGATTGAAAGGGATATTCCAGTCTTTGTTGCTTAGTGGCTTTTTCTGCAGACAGCAAGGCATCGACTACCATATCGGCACTAGGACGCTCTTGCCGAGGTTCTCGATACGCTACTGCCGCCCGTGCCAGTATTGCCGTAAAATCAGGTGAAATAATTGATGTCATTAGGACTTACGCATCATACATATGTAGTATAAGATTTTCTGGCTTTTGAGCCATGTTTAACACTCTACACGTGCGCGGGCACTTGTGGCGACTGAGCGCGTAATTCCTATTTTCGGAAAGCGCGAGTACTGGTTTAAGCCAGTTGAGGAGTGGCTTCCAGCCCCCTTACGGGTGACGCTCCTGACGCTCGAAGACTCGCTACCGCTTCGCTAACGTCGCTACCGCTGACGCTCGTTCGCGCAGCGTCTCCCCTTGGGAGAAGACTTGCTAACGCTGACGCTCGTTCCTCGCTACCGCTTCGCTAACGCTAACGCCAGTCACCTACGGCGGGAAACACTCATTCAGTGCTGGACTCACCGGTAGTCCGTATTAAGGACATCCGTACAAAAAAAGGTCATTGGGATGGTTGGTCATTGAGAACAATAATCACACTGCACCTTGGCAACAATTCTTAACTCTGTTGCAGGAAGGTCGTAGGTAAAACTTATTGTTGTGGTGGAGGACTTCCGCCATTACGGTCACGCAAGTATTCCCAGATTTGTTGTGTTTCGCGTTGTCGCTCTTCCATTTGCCTACATTTACCTGAGGGGCGTTCGGATCACGTAGTTTATTGCTCTAAGGTAATAGGCAAATTGAGCCAACTGCTTAAATTCTGGGCTAACCAGTCAAGCTCTGGGACACTCAAACTGTCTTTAGCACCCAGCGCAAATTTCTTTGTTCCTGCCCAAATGTTAATTTGAGGAGGAATTGCGACACTACCTCCTTCAGAATCTGTTTTATACGAAAGACGAGTGCGTTCAAGTTTCGCAATATTCTGTCGAGGTGCGGTGAGGGATGGCTTGCACAAGAGCCATAATATTTCATAAGAAAGAGAGATGGATGATTGAGTAATACGAAGTCTCACTTTCCCTAACAAACTAAAGAGAATGCTCCAAATTAACCCAAGACCAACCCCCAGGTGACAGATTGCAAATAGGGCCATGAACCATCCACCAGAATTCCAAGTTGAAAAAGAGATGCTGTACCAGTTTACTAGTAGGACTTACGCATTGACAGGAATCTGACTATGTGCCTTCAAACCCACTTTTT
>JAQYWP010001251.1 GCA_029379285.1 Rhizonema sp. PD38 | reverse complement strand
ACAAAAAGTGGGTTTGAAGGCACATAGTCAGATTCCTGTCAATGCGTAAGTCCTAAAGCTAACAAAATGAATTATTCATCTTCTTTATAGCTTTTCGCATCTTTTATCAAATATACTGAACTTACTAGTCAGAGACTCTAGATACTGGAGTAAAACCAGCCTTTTCAAAGTGTGTTAATTTTCTGTGTTCTTTGAGCTAGAATCTTAGCAGTGGAGACATGAGGCTTATTCTTGAGGTAAGTTAGTTTTGGTTGAGGTTTTTTAGGACAAAAGCGAATGGCATCGTAAAGCGCTCAGTTTAACTTGCTCTGCCAGATGTTTGAGAATTTGCGATAAATCCGTAAAGGTCATGTTCTAGAAAACACGCTACTCTTCGGGGGGAATCGCAATCATCATCCCCCGATAAGTACCTTTGATTTCGTCGGCTAAATAGTAGCTGGAAATTTCGGCTTCTATTTTCTCGTTTCCGTAAACACTTCTTAAAGTTGCCTGAACAGTAGAGAGTACATTGTAGGCGACTAGAGCGATACAGAATGTAAATAAGGCAACCTTTGGGTAGCCCAATGTATTCATTTCGCGCTTCTAAATTTTCTGTGAGGACTTGAACAATGTTTCACGTTTCCAACGTTTGCGGTACAGCTGGGCTATCAACAGGGAAGAGGCGACAACAGACGGTTTTCAATGCCCCAAGAATGATTCAGCAACTGGGGAAGATTGGTCGGCTTTTCGGAGTGTAAGAGTGCGGGCTGCGATCATCTCAATTGCTAATGCCAGATCTTGCTAGCCCGTACCAGGTACCGACCAATCTAGCGCCGCGTTCCCCAGTTGCGTCACCTACGTCCTAAACACATTAACACACCTTAAAAGGGCTGGTCCTATAGAGTTTGGTGTCAAGTCAGGAATGTATAGGAAAAAGCTAATATAAGTAAAGATTCTAGGAGACTTTGCATGACATTTACACAAATCTCTGCCCAAGACCTGTTTCGGGCAGCTTATGAGAACCGTTATACTTGGGACAAGAACTTTCCTGGTTACACTGCTGATATCACCTACAAACAGGATGGTCAAGTGTTTACAGGTAAAGTTCAGGTTAACTCTGAACTTAAGGCGGAAGTATTTGAGGTAGATGATGAAGAAGCGAAGCAGGTAATTAACAATCAGTTATGGGAAATAGCAGTTCACCGTATCCGTCGCAGTTTTGAAGATACTCATGGTGCAAACACTTTTAGATATGGTGCTACTGACGAAACTGGTGCAGTTGAGATTTTTATAGGCGGTAAGTCTGAAGGCGATGGCTACAAAGTCCGTAATAATGAGGTGTGCCTAGTTCACCGCCATATCCACGGTATTGTTGTTACTGTGAACACTTTCAGCAGTCACGACACAGGAGAAGGATATCTGTCCCACCGCTACGACTCAGTCTACCACGACCCAAAAACGGGTGAACAAAAGGGTGGAAGAAGTGAATTTGAAGATGAGTACGAAAAGGTTGGTGACTATTTCATTCTCAATCGTCGGTTAATTCATACTGAAACACAAGGAAAACAGTCAACTCTGGAATTGATCTTCTCAAATATTAAACTGGAAGATTGATAATAGAGGAATTTGGTAAGTAGGTAATTGAGAAACAGATCATCATCTTTTGATTACCTATTGTCAGCCCTAACTATAATATAGGATTCCGTTTTTGAATCTCCTGTCTTTAGGCAGGAGTCCTTCACCATAGCTGCACTTCCCGCCTCTGCCTTCTCAAAGTTATTGATTTTTTATACAATTAATTGTTTAAGGTTTACTCTTGATGCAATCTTCTTAATAAATCTTCACGGGATAAATTTGATAGTTGTAGTAAGAAAGAACTAAATTCTTCTGCTGATAATGCTAATAAAGGTTCAATAATTCCTTGTAGGGAGTTATCTAAGGTGCCAAACCGAACTCGAAGTAAGTTTTCAATAATCGTGCGACGTTCAGTTTGTATTCCTTGCTGAACTCCTTGCTGAACTCCTTGCTGTATTCCTTCCTCTCTACCAATCTGTATAGCCTCTGCCAAACGTTGTTCATAAATCGGAGATAACTGCATAACTAAATCCCTCTCCTCGGTATCTAAATTCTGATTTAATTCTAAAGTAGTTTTTAAGTTTGCCAATAAATCTATCGCTTTGGTACGTAAAGGATTGTTAATATCTAACGCCTGTACTTCCTCAATTGCCCTTTGCTGAACTCTTCCTTTTCCCAAAAGTCTCAACCAAAGTGTTTCTGGAGTTATCGGTAATTGATGTATTGCTACCACTGCACCTCGCCAAGATTTGTCAAAAAGATGAACGCCCCTTCCCCACTGCTCTTCATCTAATTTAGCTCCAAATTCTTCTAAAAATTCTTGAGATGCTGTTGGTGAGAGAATCCATAACATTGGTAAAGAATCTTCTGATAATCTTGTATTATTACGTTTTGCTTCACGTTCAAAACGGGCACAAGTGTTAAACTGCTTAATCGTACAAGTGCGAACTTCTGATATTGTTGCCGCATTACGAAATGGTTCAAAAAGTGCTGGTTTATCAGCAAATCTTCCTAGTAACCCCAGGGTTAGCGCGTCTCAAACCCTATTGACAGGCAGACTTGCTTGATCGGTAATT
>JAQYWP010000019.1 GCA_029379285.1 Rhizonema sp. PD38 | reverse complement strand
CTTCGGGTGACGCTCGTTCCGACGCTCGTGCCTCGCTACCGCTACGCTAACGCTAACGCCAGTCGCCGTGAGAGCGGGCTAACCCTCCTGTAGCGCTGGACTCCCCGCTTGCGGGGAGGGGAGACAAAGCACAGCTTTGGCGGGGTGGGGTTCTTCCAGTATTAAGGTTACGCTACCGGACATGATATCATTTCCTTAATCAGCAACGCCGCTGGAAGAAAAAACTATACACTTCTCGTTTGAGTCACATCCCATACGCCCTCACCTTGCCCTGACGGTCACCCCTCACACACGCGCACGAGAAAGGGGCTTTCAAACAGAGGGCGAGAGTGTATGGGATTTGACTGAGAACGCCTATAGTACAGTATGGTGGAAATAAGCAGACCATTAAAAGCTATGAAAACTCGGATGCTCGCAAGCCTTAAAAATGGTACGTGTATTTACACTACACGGTACTAGCAACAGAAGTTAAACGGTTTTAAAGTACTTACCTAAAGGCGGAAATTGAACTTTAGTTGAGTGTGAGAAAAGTAGGAGTGCTAAGGCCAATAAACATACCATCCAGAGAATCAGCGATCAAAGCGTGTCAATTGGCGCGAGTCTAGATATGTATTTTCTCCGACAAGTCTCCTGACAAATGACTCCGTATCAAATTAGTGTGTTATTGTCCAGTTTTAATACGTTGTCCGGTGAAAGTGAAAGTTTCGGCTACTGGAGCATCATCTTTAAGCGGATTTGCGTCTAGTTCGTACAACTTAAGTGTCCCTGTCGCTTGCAGTGTTCCAGTTGTCGGCTCCAATGTTGCACGAAAATCGTTTCTGCTAATTCCGCCCGGTAATGTTTCTGTCGGATACCTGAAGTTGAGTGACGTGGCGATAATTTCTGTGTTTGAGATGCACTTCCAATTGCCCCTTGTGTTGCCATAAGCTTGGACAGAGGGAGAATTACTTTGGTTTGAGCTACTGCTAACAATGTTGTCATCTTGGGATAATGTTAAAATCTCACGAAACGAACCGTTGGTACCAGAAAGTGTCGTGAGGTACGTGCCTGTAACTAATTTGCGACAATCCGTTACAGGTTGAGCTACGACTTTGTGTATATTCGCCATGTTTGGAATTGCTAGCGACAGCACACAAAGCATTAACGCGATTACAATACTACGAGTTTTCATTCTGAAAACATCCCTATTTAATACATCAGTTTATTAATACCATTTTTGGGTATATTAATGAGTCTATTAGTATCATCTTTTGTTGAATTAAGTGTGTTAATCGTGGCTAAAGCGCTACCGTACTAGCAACTGAGGTTACTAGTATAGTGACTACAAAAGGTATGATTTTGATTTAAACATATATTTATATGTATGCTAAAATACTAAAAAAATCCATTATGTACTTAAAATTAGAAGCTTTTTAATAACTGTCAAGTTGGATTACTAGAAAAATATGCAAACTCCATGACGGCGATTGGCAAGGGATGAAGCAGACTTTGAAAACAGGTGATGTCAGTTATATTTTTGATTCAGACATTTAACTAACAGCAACTATCATGCTAATTCAATGTTTAGACGGATACTTATATGGTAGTGCTGCTTTTAGTTCGACTGTAAATGGTTCCAGCAATTTTGGTAATCAACTAAAGTTGACTTATATCACTGTACCTCAAACTTTTGATGCTTTGGATATTGGAAATCATTTAGTAGCCTTCCTTTGACTCAGGAGATCACAATACCTGTTACATAAAAGGCTAGTGGTGACGGCATCTCTAACTTGTTATTACTCTGAAATACTCGTTTGACTTGCTGCTGAAAGTTGAGGACTTAATTTAACTGTGTATGAACGAGAACGAGACGGCTGATTGAAAGCGCGATCGCGTTGCAATTGAGAGTGATTGCCACGCAAGCGGTTTTGATATGCTGGTGAAAGTTTAGGACTTAACATAAAAGTATAAGAACGAAAACCAGAGCGCCGAGTCAAAGTGCGGCGCTGTAGTTTAGAACGATTGCTTAGCAAGCGGTAGCTGAATAAAGCTACTACTGTTGATAAACTAAATAGACTTCCCCACAAGAGCCAATTGCCATCAAAGCGATCGCGATCTCCAGAAGCGTTAGTTTCTCGGAAATTTTTAGCGTCTTTAATAAGAGCAGCGAGTTTACTTTTAGCACTTAAAATTATGCCACCATAGTTTTTACTAGTAGCGTTTTTCCTTTGAGTCCCGTTTTTTACAACACTATAATTTTTACCGATACTTTTCTTTTTACTGATACTACTTGTTTTTGTAGTCCCGGAAGTTTTACTAATGCCGTAGATCGTGCCCTTGTAAGTTGTTACGCCATAATTCTTGCCAGTACTGTAAGTTTGAGTAGTACCGTAAGTCTTCACGCCATAGTTCTTACTAGTACCGTTGGCATGAGTATCGTCCATCACACCAATGCTACTTCTTGTTGGAGTAACGTTTATCTGAGTATTATAAGTTTTCGCACTACCATAAGGCGTACTACTGTTAGGTTTAGTTGTACCACCGTAAGGTGTAACCGTACCATAAGTCTTCGTCGTACCGTAAGGTGTCGCTGTACCATAAGTCGTACTACCATAAGTCTTCGTCGTACCGTAAGGTGTCGCTGTACCATAGGTCGTACTACCATAAGTCTTCGTCGTACCGTAAGGTGTCGCTGTACCATAGGTCGTACTACCATAAGTCTTCGTCGTACCGTAAGGTGTTGCTGTACCATAAGTCGTACTACCATAAGTCTTCGTCGTACCGTAAGGTGTCGCCGTACCGTAGGTTGTACCACCGTAAGGTGTCGCCGTACCATAAGTCTTCGTAGTCCCATAAGCTGTACCAGTATTGTAATTGGTGCCAAAGCCTATTTTCACTTCAGCTTGCACAGGTACAGCTAGCATGGATAAACCGATGGCAAAGGTACTGCTCCAAACAGCTTTTGTTAATTGAAAAGACTTCATACTTGTAGCTCCAGTAATATTTCCAATTATATGTTTAAGTACTAGTACAGTGTTTCCTAAATCACTATTACACTAAAAAAGCTTAAACCACAGACTCAGTAAATATTCTTCTGTCTTTTTTTCTATCACTAATCAACTGAGATATGATATTAGTCCTAACTTCTTTAGAGGCAGGCTGCTTTGTTGAGTCTCTAAAAGTTGTGTACTAGTTCAGACAAATTTTTAGGTCGCTTTGGCTACTTTTCACTTCCTAATCATACATAATATTGCCAAAGTGAAGACTCAACTAAATACATAGATTGCTCAACCTCCATCTTTAGCCTTGAGAGCAGTTCCCTGTAAAGCCAAAGTTCCTTTTGTGACTATTTTGTCACCCAGTTTCAAACCATTGAGTATTTGGGTAGACTGTGGGTTATCATCTCCCACTTTCACCAGGCGCTCCTCGTAACGGTGTTCTCCTGTCTCAACGTAGACGTAATTATTATCACCGTTACGTACTATAGCGCTACGAGGCACTGTAAGTATGCTAGTATTATCTACAAAAACCTTGAGACGTGCAAACATATCCGGTTTGAGAGTCAAGTCGGGATTGGGGACATCAGCCTTAATCGTTAACGTCCTGGTTTGAGGGTCAAGAGTATCAGAAACATAATTGATCCGGCCAGAAAAGACTTTATTAGGCATACTATCAAGAGTCACTTGAACAGTTTGACCTAAGTGTATTTTGGTAATATCCTGCTCGTAGGCATCTGCTACGAACCCGACCCGACTCAGATCTGCTAAAGTAAACAACTCCCTACTAGGATCAGCGAGTTCGCCAAGATTGATGGTACGACTGATGATCTCACCGTCGCGTGGTGCGGCTACGATAAAATTAGGAGAAATATGCCCTGTCCGCACCACTTGCTCGGCAACTCCTGTAGTCGCTCCTGCAAGGGATAAGCGTTCTGCCGCCACAGTAATCGCCGACTGTAACTTAGTTTGTACTGCTTGTAAGTTAGCCACATCCTTCTCATACTGGGCACGAGCAGCTTCTAAATCAGCCTTAGCTGAGATGCGATCACGATAGAGCTTCAGTTCACGTTGGTAAGCCGCTTTGGAGAAATTCAGTTCTACCTGTGCCTGCTTCAAATCGGATTGATTCTGGAGAGACGCTTGCAATAAATCCGACTCAATTTGACCGATCGCATCAGATTTGACTAAAGCCAGAGTTTGACCTTTTTTGACGCGTTGACCAAGTTTTACGAACACAGTGGTAACATTTCCCGGAACTGGAGGAGAAATATGTGCCAATGAATCACCAGCTGCTTGGACTCTACCAGTTGTTTGCAGAGTCACCTGGAAAGGCTGTAGTTCTGCGCTCTCAAGGGTTAGCCCAATTTGTTGCTCTTGTTGGGGGGTGAGTGAAACAGAAATTGGTCCTTGACGCGCCTGTGCGGCTTCTGCAGGAATCTCAGGAATCTTGACTTTTTGTCCCTCCATCTTCTCGGACACCATTTGCAGAAAGTTGGGAGTCTTCTGCCCAGAGCAGCCAGTGAGAAGACACACAGCAAATAAACTTAAAAGCCAAAAACGCCTTAAGAAGGCAGAAGGAATCCCCATAAATAAATATATTCGATTCAATAAGGACATCTTTTTCCTTGCACTACACGTCTCGGAAAAATTTTTTGATCTTTTTCATAAATAAATTTAGGGGCTTCAAACCCGAGTGGCAAAGGGAAAACAAAATCTTCCTTCAGCATAGCTGCAATCAAACCTCTGCCTTTCTTTGATGACTTAATCATACCAATTCTCAAAACGATAATTGATTACCAACCGCCTTTTCCAGATCCGCGTAGGCACTTTGGTAGGCAGTGACTGCATCTACGTAAGCCGAGCGATTCTGTTGATCTGCTTGCTCAACTGCGATCGCACTCGCCAGGTTTGTCTTACCAACTTGGTAGCTTTCCTGTGCTAAGCCTAACACCTCTCTCGAATCAGGCAGCAGTCGAGATTGGTACTTGCGGATTGTTTCACGAGCAATGAGTAATGACTGGTAAGCTGCACGCACATCGACAGCAATTTGTGATTGCACAACATTTTCTTGCTGTTGCGATTGATCAAGGGAAGCCTTTGCCTGTGCTACTTCCCCTTGTTGATTGTAGAAAATTGGTAAGTTGACTGCCGCTCCAAAGTACACACCATTCGTGTTTTTCATTGGGGGATCGACGGTGGTGAACAGATACCCACCGCTTAGTTGCAGATCGGGGATACGTTGGGCTTTGGCTAGGCGCAACTGCCGCTGCGCCACAGCAGTCTGTTGTTGGGCAGCTTTGAGATCTAAGCGCTCCTCATAGGCACGCGCCAGTAATTCATTGATTGTCGGCAATCGGACATCAGGTGTAGGTACCAGTTCCGTTTTTTTGACAACTTTAACTGCCTTAGTGACGACGTTGAAAATTCCAGGATCGTCGATCTCAACATTCTGGTTCGGGTTATCTCCCATCAGGGCGTTAAGTTGAATCCGTGCCTCCTGAATGCGAAGCAAGGCTTGTCTGAGTTGAGGTTCAGTCTGATTAAGTACCAGTTGAGCCTGTAACAACTCAGCCTCTGGAGCAGCTCCTGCCTCAAAGCGCTTGCGAGCAATGTACACTAATCTCTCGAGCAGTTCAATCTGCTCTTGTTGTGAGCGAAAACTGGCTTCAGCTGCTGCCAGTTCAGCATAAGCTCGACGCACTTGACCGTGAAGATCAAAGCGTGCAGAGTTGTACTGTAGAAATGTTAGCTGATATTGAGACTTTGCCAGGGATATACGCTTAGAGCGCTTACCACCCATCTCAAAGTTTTGCGTGATCCCCACCTGTTCGGGGTTAGCGCCGACGGTATAGACTTTACCGAAACCGCATTGAAAAGCCAACTGGGGATTGGGACGTACTCCTGCAATGGTAATGCCTGCAGCACTGATGTCGAGATTGCGATGAGCTGCTAGTAGCACGGGATTTTTTTCGTCCGCTCTCTTGAAGGCTTCGCTCAAGCTGAGACGGAAAACAAAATTGGCGTTGGTTGGAGGTTTGAGAACCTGATTTGGTATTCTATTGTTTAGGAGCTTCTGCTCTGTTGACTGCTTTTGTTCGGGATGATTCTGCCTAGATGCCTGAACTCGCTGTGTTGATTTGATGTTTGCTAAAGGTTCGACAATTGCTGAGTTGATGTTAAACCCCATCTGCTGACTCTGTTTGTTCGTTAGTGCAACAGGCGCAGGATCTGTTGTAGATTTAGAAATTTTACCTTCTTGAGCATTTTGTTGGGGTTGACTCTCTAACTGCTGTGGAGGAGATGTAGAAAAAGGAAACTCAGGAATTTTACTTTCTTGAGCATTTTGTTGAGGTTGATTCCCTAACTGTTGTGGAGGGGGTGTAGGCAACTCAGAAATCCCGTCCGGCTGTATTTTTTGTAGTGTCCCTGGATCTTTTGGAGATGTCAGAACGTTAGCAGTTTTCTTTTGCTGAGCGCAGCCACTCAGCAAGCTCAGCAGAAGAAGACATAAAATATAAAAATAGCGGAGCTGCATCATAGATTCTTCTTTTTCGCACCCTCACCTTCACAACTACTGTGTACACACAAGTTTGGGCGTAGCGGCAAGCCTGTGGTTACCGCTCTTGCTCCTCAAACTCTTCTGTAAGTTAAAAAGAAAACAGGTCATCTTGTACTCCGCTACCTAAGTACAAGATTTAACTCTCTTTCCAATACATCAAGTAGGGTAATACCGACGCCTTGTAAGCTATTTCAGACTTGTATGTACACCCCAGAGCTGGAGTGGAGTACATTCTTTTTTCAAACTGGTGTCATTGATAAATAAAGCGGTCTTTTGAATTGCTTTTCTAGCTAGTTTACCAGACTGCTAAGCAAGTATTTTCACGGTTAAATCATTAACGTTTAATGACTTTAGTCCGAGAGAGTTTCACTTTAGGAATAATAGGACGAATGATCTGGTGTTCTTTTTTCTGATGTTGATTTACCTTGTTTTCCACGAGGTTGTACAGTGTTGGCAGCACCAATAATGTCAGGAAGGTGGCGGAGATTAATCCACCGATAATGACGATCGCAAAAGGTTTCTGGCTTTGTGAACCGATACCATTGGATGTTGCCACAGGCAATAAACCCAAGATTGCCACTGTCGCCGTCATTAACACCGGACGCATCCGCGTCAACGCGCCCTCATAGACAGCTTTGGTAATCAAGTTGGTGGGGAAGTTCCATTCAGGGTACAAATAGCTCAAATAGTTGATAGTCTTAACGTTATGGGTTGCTGCTACTTCAGTCATGGCGATATAGGCGACTTGGGATGTCAGGTTGGGGGATTTGTTCCATTCCTGGCGCAACTCGTTAATATAGCCCACCATAATCACACCATTTTGTACTGCCACTCCAGTCAAGGCGATAAATCCCACCCCAGCCGAGATGCTGAAGTAAGTGTGAGTCACAAACAAAGCGATGACTCCACCAATTGCTGCTAATGGTACGGCAACTAGAATCAGCAGCGCATAACGTGCCGAACCGAACGCCAACAGCAAAATCACAAATATCAAACTGAGAGTGAGTGGCACAACCACCATTAAGCGTTGATTGGACTCCTGCTGGTATTTGAATTGTCCGCCCCAATCAAGTCGATACCCTTCTGGTAGATGCACTTGTTGAGCGACTTTTTGCTGCGCTTCTGCCACTGATGATCCCAAGTCACGCCCGCGCACGTTTGCCTTAGCCACAATGCGGCGTTCGTTTTCTTCCCGGTTAATTGTTAAAGCACCTGATGCAACTTCAGTATGAGCCACTAAGGAAATGGGTATTGGACCGATGGGCCCTGGTGGGTTAATTAGCAGGTTGTTTATCGCCTCTCTGGTATTGCGGTACTGTTTAGCTAAGCGTACCAGTACGTTGAAGCGCCGTTCTCCGTCTACTAACTGGGTAGCAGTCTTGCCGCCGACAGCTGTGGAAACAAGATCCTCCACGTCCGAAACATTCAAACCGTAGCGACTGGCAGCATCGCGATCTACAACAACTTGGTACTGGGGTTGGCCGAGAAGTTGTTCGTCAGCAACATCCACCAAGCCATGAACTTGATGGAGAATATTTGTAATTTGGTCTCCTAACTTTTGCAAGACATTGAGATCGGGACCAAAAAGCTTGATTGCCAAACTTCCCTTTGCCCCAGAAATCGCTTCGTCAACGTTGTCTTGGATGTACTGCGAGAAGTTGTACTCGACGTTGGGAATCACGGAAAGATCTTTGTTCATGGAGTTAACCAGTTCCTCTTTGGTACCGTGGAACTGCGATCGCCACTCAGCGGTTGGTTTGAGATCTACAAGAAACTCAAGATTGCTGAATAAATTGGGATCGGTAGCGTCATCAGGGCTACCTGTCTGGCTAGTGACGTTTTTAATCTCTGGGTACTTGAGGATTTTTTCACGGATGAGACTGGCAACTTGAGTTCCCTCTTCGAGTGAAATTGACGGAGGCAATATAGTTGCCCGCAGCCAGATGTTACCTTCTTCTAAAGCAGGAAGGAACTCCGATCCTGTATTGAGAAACAGGATCACCGCCACCACGAGGGCAGCTAATGCGCTTACTAACACAGGCCACGGGTGCTGTAGTGTCCAACGTAGAGATGGCTTGTACAACCACCTTACGAAGTGAACGAGCGGGCTTTCCCGCTCGATAACAGGTTTGCTGGTCATCAAAAATGAGATCAACACTGGGATAATCGTCAGGGAGATCAGCATTGCTCCCAACAGTTGGAAATTCATTGTGAAGGCCAGAGGATGGAATAGCTTGCCTGCAACTCCGTTAAAGCCAAAGATCACAATAAAACAACAGCAAATAATACCTGTAGCAAATAAAATTGGGCGACCTACTTGCTGGGCTGCTTCTAATACCAGTTTGTTACGACTCTTGCGATCATGGAGATGATGTCCTTCCTCACTCAAGCGGCGGAAAGCATTTTCTACCATAACCACCGCTCCATCAACGATGATTCCGAAGTCAATGGCTCCCAAACTGAGTAGATTGGCAGGAATGTGAAAGATATTGAGGCAGATAAAGGAAAACAACAATGCTAACGGAATAACAGTTGCCGCCACCAACCCACTCGTGAGGTCAAACAAGAACACAATCAGGACGCAGATGACTAAAACAATTCCCTCTCCCAAGTTGTGAAAGACCGTCTCGAGAGTTTCGCGGACTAACTGGAGTCGGTCGTAGAGAGGTACCAAACGCACTCCCTGCGGTAAAGACTTCTGGATTTCTGGGAACTTTTCGTAGAGGCGTTCAATCACTCGCGAAGGATTTTCGCCACGCCGCATAAGTACAATGCCCATGACATCATCATTATCACGGTTTTTTCCGAATTGACCCAGACGGACTCCTGGTCCAATATCAACTGTGGCAATATCTTTGATTAAGGTTGGCGTTCCTCCTTGAGTTGCTGTGATCACAACTCTATTGATATCATTAATATTTTTTAACAGTCCGAGACTCCGGATGACATAAGCCTGACCGTTTTTCTCTATATAGTTACCGCCTGTAGTGCCATTAGCATTTGTCAAAGCTTGATACACTTGGTCTATACTCAAGCCCAAAGCTTTCATCCGGTCGGGATCGACATTCACTTGGTAAGTCTTGATCGGACCACCCCAACTTGTAACATCAACGACTCCCTTAATTTGGCGAAAGGCTTTTTCAAGATCCCAATCTTCAATGGCTTTGCGATCCATTCCTGAATAAAGATTTGATTCTACCGAGTAGCGGTAAATTTCCCCTACAGCACTGCTATCTGCATCAAGTTGGGGCTGGGCATCACTGGGAATATCTACAGTCCCAATTCGTTCCAATACCTGCTGGCGAGCAATTTGAGTTGATATGCCGTCCTCAAAATGGACTTGAATAACCGACAAGTTCAAAAATGAGGTTGAGCGTAAGCCTGTCTCACCAGGGATACCATTTAATTCCTTCTCCAAAGGTACTGTTACCAGTCGTTCCATTTCTTCTGCAGCTTTACCTGGTAGAATTGTAATAACACTCACTTGTGGACTTGTAAAATCTGGATATGCTTCAATTTCCAAACTCCGGAAGGCTCCGTACCCTACTACCAACAGTAAGCAGGTAATTATTAGGGTAATGTAGCGGTTGTTGAAGGCGAGGGCTATGAGTCTATCAATTAGTTTATTCACGCTCAATTTCGCTTTAAGTCTAAGCTGTAACTAAGCAAATATTTAGACTGTTAATGGTTGGTTGTTAGTTGTGAGTTGCTTTTACAGGGTGATTTACGTCAATAGATTCCATATCTCACTAAGCCAATGGAGATATCTGCATCGTAACCAACGAGTCTAACGGAAAGCGCATATAACCAAGCGTTAGAAACGCCCAATACTCTGACATTATTCATATCAATATTGAGAATGTTTCCAGGAGCGACTGGTTCGGAAAACTTAAGTGTAACAACGGTACTAGCTTTAACTCTATTAATCGACACATCAGTAGCAATATGCTGTCTAAATTGGTCATAAATTTTAATCTTTTTACTTACTTCTAAGCCCTCTGGTACTCTAATATTTATTTGTTCAAGAGCATTGCCATTGCTAGGAATTTGTATTTTGAAAGAATGTCTCACATTACTGGCAATGCTGGGACGAACACGTTTAGGAAATGCGACTTCTCCAAAGATAGAAGGAAGTACATCTATCTTTTTAATAGTTGTTGTATAAGCAGTTGTAGTTGGATTTGCAATACATACATTCACCATTAATAAGTTGAATGCAGCAGCGTAAACTAGCCTTTTCATTATTAGAGCAATTAGCTGTTAATTGTTCATATTTGTCTGCACCCTATATGACAATACGGTGAGAGTGAATCGTGAAGATCGGAACAAACCACGCTACTCCCATCAAAACAAGGAACCTCTGCACGGGGGTGCCTCTTCTTATACCGTTTCACTTTAAAGTTGAGTTGATACATTTAGGCAAGCAGTTCTTGAGCAGAGGGAGCAAGGGATGCAGTTCTTGAGCGGAGCGTATCCGACAAGACAAGGCACGGACAGATCCTTATCTTGGGAAAACTTCTGCAAACTGTCCTTGTATTAGTGAACCAGCGCGCTAGAGGCGTTTTTCCACCCTTGGCGACTGATGTTAGCGTCACCCCTTAGCGAGTCTTCTCAATTGGGGAGTCGCAATCATGCGCTCCGAGCGTCAGGGAAGTTTTGTATTTCGGTATTCATGTATAGCGGAAAAGAGCAAAAAGGGGATCTTGATTTTCTTCTTATGCCAATTTCAAAAATGTTTGCAACATATGAATCAATCGTCAGGGCGTTCACCTGCAAGGCTTTCTGTGTAGAGTACACCCGCTCTTCCCTACATGGCTAGAAGTCATGCAGATTTCAGTACTTTTTGATACCTTTTAAAGGTATACAGCACTGACAAACGCCTCAAGTTGATCGCCTTTAAAACTCTTGACTTCCTGTAATAGTAAATAACCAGACAGACAATTAGAAGTAGACTGAAATTCAATCTCCAGTCTCCTGACTCCTACCTTTTTACTTACTCAGGAGGGGCTGACTCCTCTCTCCCTCTACTATAGCAGTTCTCTTTTGGATGCAATACATTGTAGGGGCGGACGGTTGTTCGCCCTCTCAAAATGTTGTACTTAACCCAATTGAGAAGCGCTATAGTTTCACCAAGCATAATGTTAATTGCTCGCAAGCGGCAATTAAACAGCGATAAATTGTTACGGGTGATAGCACATAAAACACCTAGAAAATACTTAATTTTCATAGTGTAAAACAGTAGTCAATGTGACTACTATTTTTATTATAGAGTGGTAGAAAGACAACCCTAGTTGTTTGTAAGTCCACTGTAATTGACAAAAGTCAAGAAGTCGGAAAGATTTTAGTGAAAAGCTAAAAATTTTTATCAGTCATTATATTTAGGTATAAATACAATTTAATAGCTAAAATAGTATTTGTGATAAAAAATACCACTAGATAAAGGTATCTTACGACTTATACTTGGTAAGCGAGCAGCCTCTGTCCACAAGATGTCTTACAAACTACAGGAATTTGGCGCAACTACTGCCGATCTCCCTATTCCTTTCCCCTCAAGGCATTAATTTTTCTTAGACTCTAAAAATGAACAAATGTACGTTCATCTGACGATGTAATACACGGGTAAGGCTGATGTTGAAACGGGACATTCAAGACGATGATTATCGTCAAAGAGATCTCACGCCTTCAATCTACAACATCAACTCGCTTTAATGCAGCCGCTAATTCTGTCATAAATTTAACAAAGACGCGAACTTTAGCCGAGAGATAGCGTTTTTGCGGATACAACACTGAGATTGGTAATCTAAGTTGAGTTGCGTAGGATTGGAGAATCGGTTGGAGGTCTCCACGCGCGATCGCTTGAGCTACAATAAATTTGGGAAGTTGAACCATACCAGCTCCTTGAATGACTGCCGCTAAAATGACTTCTGAATTATCGAATTGCAGGTAACTGTCAACGGAAAGGTTGACCGCTTTTCCATCAAGTTCAAACTTCCATTTAGCTTCTCGTCTAGTCTGTTGAAAGATAAAGCTAACACAACGATGCTGCAAAAGTTCTGTGAGTGTTGTGGGCGTACCATACTGGGCGAGATAATGCGGCGAGGCACAAGTGATGAAGCCTGTAGTTGCCAAATGGTGCATGATTAAACTGCTATCGCTGCTGTTTCCAATCCGTACAGTCGCATCAATGCCTTCCTCAATCAAGTCGATCAAGCGATCATTAAAAGAAACATTCAGGTTTACCTCAGGATATTGTGCGGCAAATCGTAGCAAAGCCGGAGCGATATGCATTTTGCCAAACACAAAGCTCAGATCAAGCCGCAATGTTCCGATCGGCATTGATTGCGATTGTTTGACTTCGAGTTCGGCTTCTTCCAAGTCGTTGAGAATTTGCTGACAGTGTTCATAAAATCGGTTGCCCTCCTCAGTCAGTGTCAAACTGCGAGTCGTCCGCTGGAGCAAGCGTACCCCCAATTCATCTTCTAAGCGCAATACGGCTCGACTCACGGCTGAAGGAGCCATTCCTAACTGTCGTGCTGCCACTGAAAAGCTGCAACATTGAGCGGAGCGCATAAAAACTATCAGGCTTTTCAGCTTGTCCATTAACGCAAACGCATTTTTGAATTTTTTGCATAACTGTTTTGAATTTTAACTACTTTTTTCCTTTTTATGCACAAGCTACTATTTAGACTTAATGAACTTTCTTTCAAACAGCATTAAAAAAAGAGGTATGACACAGCTTCTAAACACAGAACGACTCATCTTAGTCACCGGAGCCACGGGTAATCAGGGCGGCGCGGTGGCACGTCATCTTTTACAGAGCGGAAATTTCACCGTTCGCGCTTTCGTGCGCGATCAAAATAAGCCTACAGCCCAAGCACTCAAACAAGCAGGAGCAGAACTCATAGAGGGAAATTTTAGCGATCACAGTTCACTTGAGCTCGCTCTGCAAGGTGTCTCTGGCATATTTTCAGTGCAGGGCTTCCAAGACGGATTGGACGCTGAGATCCGTGATGGCAAGGCGATCGCAGACGCGGCGAAAGCGGCTGGCATTCAGCATTTCGTCTACAGTTCGGTGGGTAGCGCAGAACGCAGCACTGGCATTCCGCATTTCAACAGCAAGTTTCAAGTCGAAGAATACATCCGAGCAATTGGTTTGCCATATACGATTATGCGTCCGGTTTTCTTCTTTTACAATTACAACGCCATGCGCCCGATGATTGAAAAGGGAATGCTTTCTCAGCCGCTCAGTCCCGAAACGAAATTGCAGCAACTTTCGGAAGAAGATTACGGGAAAATGGTCGCTTCGGTTTTCGAGCGCCCTACAGATTTCTTGAACCGCGAGGAGGACGTCGCAAGTGTAGACATGTCGATGACGGAAATCGCTGCGGCGTTCAGCCGTGTTCTAGGCAAAACCGTCAACTACCAACAAATTCCGTTTGAAGCGTTTGAGCAGCAAGTCGGAGCGGAAATAACCACGATGTATCGTTGGTTTGAGAACGTTGGCTATGGAGCGGATTTAGCAGAATTGAAACGCGATTTTCCTTCTCCGACCGACTTTGAATCATATCTGCGTGACCACGACTGGACAAAACCAGCCACAAGTGTACCTGATGTCGGGTCGAGAGTGTGAACATACTTACAATTAGGAACGCCTGCCTTAGTTTTCCGAATTCAATGGCTGCGTTCAAAGCAGCAGCAAATCTTTACTGGGGAGAAAAGACTATGAGACTCAAAGATAAAATTGCAGTGGTTACAGGATCGAGTCGAGGGATTGGCAAAGCGATCGCGACAAGGCTTGCGGAAGAGGGCGCAAGCGTAGCAGTGAACTACCGCCAGAATGCCGCACCTGCAGAAGAGCTTGTCGGGGAACTCGTCGCCCGAGGATTCAAGGCCAAAGCTTTTTGTGCAGATGTGAGCCATCCGGAAGACTGCCACGACTTAATGAAGCAAGTGTCCGAAGAGTTTCAAAGGATCGACATTCTGGTTAGCAACGCCGGAGTCGAGCATTTTGCACCGCTTCAAGAGATTACAAAGGAAGACTTTGATCGTGTTTTTGCCATTAACGTCGGTGGCCAATTGTTTGTCACACAAGCTGCTCTCCCATATCTCTCAAATGGATCTCGCATCGTATTGACTTCATCAATAAGTGCTCGAATCTCCATATTTCACCACACGCTCTACGCCGCTAGTAAAGCGGCCGTTTCTGCTATGGTACTCAATCTCGCACCGGAACTCGGAGAACGTGGGATCACGATCAATGCCGTAGCACCTGGTGGTACGGCTACCGATATGGCGAAGGAGAACGCCCATAAGTACACGCATCCCGCGCTGAGTGATCTCCCTCCAGAGATTATCATGAAGACGAATACCTCTCTTCAGCGATTGGCGCAACCAGAGGAGATTGCCGCAGTAGTCGCCTTTCTCGTATCTGAGGATGCAGCTTACATCACCGGGAGCACCGTAGCGATTGACGGGGGACAATTATAGACGCCTAGAAAGAACTTTGGGGCGTCGTCAGATTAATCGTCACCATTATAGAAATATTTTCCTAACGGTCGCAAATCTTACATAAAGCGACCGTATTTATATTATTTTAGTAAGCTGTCAAAAGGGTGACGAGGTGATCGCTCTTGAGTTTGGTTTTCATAAATAGAAAATGGGGCGTTGCATAGAGTGCGGGATGATTTTATTTTCTCTGACAAATCTCGCTCCAGTATTGCGCTCCCGTTCAGTAACGTAGGCGTGCCCACAACTAAACCACAGCCACCTTAGCTTCCTTTGGAGTGCAAAAAGTTCCTTAACCATCTTATTGCCTCACTTGTTGTCTGCTCACTTGCAATTAGGAAACATTGCCGTACAATTTCTGAAACGTTAGAAAAGTAACTGCTTTCTGCAAGTGCGTAACTTTCACCCTGCAATCTGTAAACTAATAGCTGCTTATTCTTCAGCAGCCAGACTTCTGGCACTTTATAAGGGAGATAGTCATTAATATCAGTATAACTAGTAACATCCACTTCAATCACTAAATCTGGTGGAGGATCATTCTGCCAGTCGATACGGTTCTTTCTCCAATTTTCAATATAAAAGCAAGAGTTTCACCTATAACGACGCTACGACCGCAATTATCTAAAAGCCTTCTACAAGAATAATTCCAAAGATACATGCTCGTACAAACCCTCGAGCAGATCACCATTACCATCACGAGTCAGGGTTTAATCGTCCCAGAAAATTTATTGAAACTTGTTACCATTAAGCTAGAAAGGCTTGTTAGGCTACAAGGTTTACACTGTTTACTTTTCAATCTTGTTTTTTACGTCGAACTCAGGTTTATTCAAGAAGATGAACACAGATTATGCAGGCACGGTAAACTATTGAAATTGACTAATATAGTTAAGCTAGTTAAGCCTCGTATTTTAAACAGAACAGTATCCTATGCCTGCGTTTTTATTGGAAGTCGGTACAGAAGAATTACCTGCAAGCTTTCTAAGTGACGCGATCGCACAGTGGCGATCGCACATTCCCCAAACGCTGGAGGCACACAGTCTCACAAACGAAGCCGTGAAAGTTTACGGGACTCCCCGGCGTCTGGCGGTACTGATCGAAGGACTACCATCGCAGCAACCAGATCGCGAAGAGGAAATAAAAGGCCCCCCCGCACAAGCAGCGTTTAAAGATGGCAAGCCAACGCCTGCAGCACAAGGCTTTGCTAAAAAGCAGGGTGTAGAACTCGACGCCTTAGAAGTTCGCCCCACTGACAAAGGGGATTTTATCTTTGTGCAGAAGGTTATTCCAGGTCGTAGTGTAGCAGAAATTCTGACAGAACTTGTGCGAGAGTGGATCTTTGGTTTAGAAGGTAAGCGGTTAATGCGCTGGGGTGATGGAGAGGCGAAGTTTTCCCGCCCGATTCGCTGGTTAGTTGCTTTATTAGATGATGGTGTACTACCAATAGAATTAGTGAATGGTTCCGAAACGATCAAGAGCGATCGCATCTCTTCCGGTCATCGCGTCTTACATCCAGAAAACGTGACAATTCCACAAGCTATTGATTATATTACCGCACTGCGATCAGCATTTGTTGCCGTTGATGTCGATGAAAGGGCAATGACAATTAAACAGCAGGTGAACGAGTCAGTACACAACTTAGATGGCTATACAGAAATTTACCCAGATTTGTTAGAGGAAGTGACGAACCTGGTTGAATGGCCTTCAACGGTTGTGGGTAAATTTGAATCAGAATTTTTGAATTTACCTACCGAGGTGACGACTACCGTGATGGTTAGTCACCAGCGTTATTTTCCAGTGTTCAAAGCCGCCAACAATAAAGAATTACTTCCCTATTTCATCACAATTTCTAACGGCGATCCAGCGAAGTCAGATATCATTGCTTTCGGAAATGAAAGAGTCATCCGTGCTCGTTTAGCTGATGGACAGTTCTTCTACAAAACAGATTTATCCAAGCCTTTGGAAAGCTTTTTGCCACAGTTGGAAAAAGTGACTTTCCAAGAGGATTTGGGTTCTTTGCGTGAGAAAGTAGATAGGGTATGCAAGATTGCGGAGCAAATCATAGAACAATTACAAGTAGGAGCGGAACAGGAGAATATTAAAAGAGCCGCTTTATTGTGTAAAGCTGATCTGGTGACTCAAATGGTTTATGAATTTCCTGAACTACAGGGAATTATGGGACAAAATTATGCTTTAGTTGGTGGCGAATCAGAAGCAGTTGCCACAGCAATTTTTGAACATTATTTGCCACGAGGGGCAGATGACATTTTACCGCAAAGTTTAACAGGTCAAGTTGTCGGTTTGGCAGATAGATTGGACACACTGGTAAGTATTTTTGGTCTAGAGATGATACCTACAGGTTCCTCTGACCCATTTGCCTTGCGTCGAGCAGCTAATGCTATGATCAATATAACTTGGGCAGCTAATTTGCAGATTAATTTACAAGATTTAATAAAGCAAATTAGCACAGATTTTGCTGATGAACGTCACAAGGATAAGGAACAATTAATTGCCGCTTTGCAAGATTTCTTCCGGCAACGTATTCGCACCTTATTGCAAGAAGAACATCAAATTGATTATGATTTGGTGAACGCAGTTTTAGGCGAAAATGACCCAGAATATGCAGAAAGAGCTTTGAAAGATTTATTGGATGTGCGCGATCGCGCATTATTTCTGCAACAAATTCGCAACAGTGGAACTTTAGAAAAAATCTACGAAACCGTTAATCGTTCCACTCGTTTAGCTTCCCAAGGAGATTTGCCGACAACAGAACTAGAACCATCAAAACACATCCGTAAAGAATTCTTTCAAAAGCCTTCAGAGGCAGCTTTTTACAACGCTTTACTAGATTTAATTCCTCAAACGGTCGCCGCACAGAGTTCTCGAAATTACATGCAGTTAGTGACAGCATTAGAGCAGATTACACCTACAGTCAGTAACTTTTTTGATGGTGCGGAAAGCGTTTTAGTCATGGACTCAAATCCAGATATTAAGCAAAATCGGTTAAATTTACTGGGATTACTTCGGAACAACGCCCGTGTTTTGGCAGATTTTGGCGCGATCGTAAAAAATTTGTAGCATAAGTCAACAAAACGTTGTGTCATTGATGTAAATACACGCTAAGATAAGGATCGCTTGACCAGGAAGCATTGCCACAATCTATGTCCAAAGCTCATGTAATAGGATTAGGAAAGTCAGGTGTTGCTGCGGCGAGATTGTTGACTAGAGAAGGTTGGGAGGTAGAGTTGAGCGATCGCAATACCTCCGAATATCTTCTCGCTCAACAACTTGAACTTGCCGCAGAACAAATAACAGTTAAATTAGGATATTCTTTGGAATTAGAAGATTCCAATTTACCTCAATTGATTGTCGTAAGTCCTGGTGTACCTTGGGATATCTCAATGCTCGTCAAAGCACGAAAATTGGGCATTGAAACAATGGGAGAAATGAATCTCGCATGGCAACATTTACAATCTGTTCCCTGGGTGGCAATTACCGGAACTAACGGAAAAACCACTACAACCTCCTTAGTAGCGGCAATCTTTCAAGCCGCAGGATTAAACGCTCCCGCCTGCGGTAATATCGGCTATGCAGCTTGTGAAGTCGCTTTGTCTTTGTCTGAGAGGGGAGAAGAAACCCTAAACCAAGAAGGAAAACCCTACCGCTTCTCGTCGTCTACAGAGGTAAACCAGTCGCCAACACCGACTCAGGTGCATTTTTCCGTGAAATCCGAAATCCTAAATCATCTCGATTGGGTGATTGCAGAGATAAGTAGCTATCAAATAGAGTCGTCTCCTTCTATAAAACCCCGAATTGGTGTTTGGACAACTTTCACGCCAGATCACCTTAGCCGTCATAAAACTTTAGAAAACTACTACGCTATTAAAGCGCATCTCTTGCATCAGTCCGAATCACAAGTGTTTAATGGTGATGATGCATACTTGAGCAAACTGGGTTTGAATTATTGGCCAAACGCCTATTGGACGAGTGTTAAAGGCAAAAATTCTCTTATAGGTAATAAAGGTTTCTATCTTGAAGACGGTTGGGTGGTACAAACTAGAGATGCAACCTCTGTGACAGACGAACGGATTGTGGAAGCCTCCACTTTACGGATGGTGGGAGAACACAACCTGCAAAATCTTTTGATGTCAGTAGCCGTTGCAAGGTTGGCGGGAATTGATCAAGATGCGATTTCTCATGCCATTAGGGAATTTCCCGGCGTTCCCCATCGCCTAGAAAACATTTGTACTTGGGAAGGTATTGATTTTATTAATGACAGCAAAGCAACTAATTATGATGCGGCTGAAGTTGGTTTAGCTTCTGTAAAAAGTCCAGTGATTTTAATTGCTGGTGGTGAAGCGAAAGACGGTGATGATACTGGTTGGATAGCGCAAATTAAAGCTAAGGTTGCTTCTGTGTTACTAATTGGTAATGCAGCACCGATATTTGCCCAACGTCTCAAAGATGTGGGGTATTCCAACTACGAAATAGTGGAAACAATGGAAAGGGCGATTCCCAAATCCGCAGAATTGGCGAAACAGCATCAAGCATCCGTGGTGTTACTCTCTCCCGCTTGTGCAAGTTTTGACCAGTATGCTAATTTTGAACAAAGAGGCGATCATTTCCGCGAGTTGTGTCTAACGTTGTTGCATGAATCTAGGGAATAGCAGCGAGGGCTTGGTATGGAAAGAATGATAACTGATTCACAGTACATGATATAACGCATCGCAATTTCTTTCTTTAAGTTGATGGGGAGTGGTATCTACCGCACCTTCAATCCTCATCTTCATCCTTTAATTCGGCTAAAATCCTATCAAGCCTGTCGTTTGAGTATGAGCGCAAGCTGAATGTTTATCTTACAGGGCAATTAGTAGGAGTCTTAACAGAAGTAGTGTTGGCAGCAGAAGAGATGAGCATTACTTCCCCTTTATTATTTAATACCCAGCTAGTTGCAGGTATGATTGCTATTGGTTGAGGTTTGGGTTTAGCTGCGTGTGTTTTGTGTTGATGCTGCGCCGTGGTTACTGGTAGGCGAGTGTCTGTCCAAACTACGTCACTGGTAAGGGGTTCGTCAGGACTGGGGGGTAAACCACTGCGTCCGGTAACAACAAATTCATTTCCCTTATTACTATTCAAGGCAGCACAGCTAGCATCCCTAAGTCTTGATGAGGCATCAATGAGATTTGTGGGTAGTACAACTAATCCGCTACTGGGATCGACATCGGATACGTTAAGTTGTACGACGCCATTCAACTGAGGATTCTGTTGCGAAAAAGCCGTAATGTCGGAGAATAAAGTGAGTTGATTGCTGCGCTGTAGCCCGAAGACTCCACGAGCTGTAATGTTGATGAAACCACCCCTACCTTCATAGGCATTGGCAGTGATATCGCTATTTTCACTCCGGACACCAGCGACAACACCCGACGGAGTATTAATTGTAATGTTACCACCATTACCACCAAACTGGTTAGTACCCGCAGTGGCAGAGATCATACTACCACCGCGTAACAGGAGTAAGTCTCCTGCAAGCACCTTGATGTCGCCGCCATTACCTGAGATAGATTCTGCGCTGAATTTTCCGGAGTTGTCTAAACGAACTTGGGGTGCATTCACTTCAATGTCCCCTGCACTTCCTGAACCAGAAGCGCGAACAAAAAAGCCACTATTTGTTTCAACATTTGCTAGATCTGTGTGCCGTATATTTTTAAACATGATGCGTCGCTCCTCGACAGTAGGATCGCTACCATTAACACTCACCCAGTCGGTAGCATGAACCTGAATGTTACCTGCACTTCTGCTACCTGAGCTAGTGCTAACCAACTCACCACCATTTCTAGCCTCAAAAGTCTTAGCATTAATCGTGATGTTGCCAGCATTGCCCATTCCAGAGGTACTGGAATTGAGTTGTGCTATCCGTGCCTTCACACAACTAGAATTAATGCGAACCGAAGAGTTAATTGAAAACTGGTATGAAGTCCAGAGAAATTTGTCTCTTCAGGTGGCTCGTGACTTCATACTGGAACATCTTGAACAAAAAGTGGGTTTGAAGGCACATAGTCAGATTCCTGTCAATGCGTA
>JAQYWP010000241.1 GCA_029379285.1 Rhizonema sp. PD38 | reverse complement strand
GCCGGGGGAAGCTTCCCTTAGGCTGTAGCTTTACATAATTAGGTTTTTTATCGCTTACTTAATATCTTGTTAAAATGTCATCAATTTCTGCGGCTAGCCTAAACCTTTGCTTCTAAAGACTTGAGCAACTCAGTATTGACACCCGATTCACGAGTTAAAGCAATTTTTCCAGTACGAGCTATTTCTTTGAGACCAAATTTTTGCAGCACCTGCACGATCGCCACCATCTTTCCTGGATCTCCCACAACTTCTAAAGTCAGAGAATCTTCCGCCACATCTACCACTCGCGCCCGGAAAATTTGAGCAATTTCGATGACTTCTGCCCGGTTGGTACTTGTCGCATTTACCTTGAGTAGCATTAATTCTCTCTCTACGCAAGGAATTTCAGTAATGTCTTGAACCTTGAGGACGTTGATAAGCTTGTACAGTTGCTTTGTGAGTTGCTCAATGACGCGATCATCACCAGGAACAACCATTGTAATCCGGGAAACTCCAAATTGCTCCGCAGGACCAACAGCAAGACTTTCAATATTAAAGCCACGACGGGCAAACAATCCTGCAATGCGGGATAGCACCCCCGCTTCATCTTCTACAAGCACTGAAAGGGTATGTTTCATCTTGCTAACTCAAGCCAGCAGCATTACACATACTGCCATACTAAAAATCTAATTCTGGTATTCCATTTTAAACTGAAACGGTAATTAGCGATTAACAATTAACAAATCTTCTGGTGTATTACAGTTAAATAACATGGAAGGTTCTGGGACAGGCAAAACTTGTACAGGATTCTGCTGAAGCCAATCTTGGAATGATCGCCCCCCTTGATGAATGAAGTCGAGCAGATTTGGTAAACAACGACGGTGATAGAAACCACACAACGGCTCCCATCCTTTCGTATGGTGAGCTAAAGCAGCGATCGTCCCATCTCCCACACCATCCAAGAAAGCTTTCCATTCCTGCAACACGTAAACCTGCAACTTGGGGAGATCACAAGCAAGCAGCAGCACCCATTCTGTTTCCACATGTGCTAATCCTTGAGCAAACCCAAGGAGTGGTCCATTTGGTGGCAGTTCTTCACCAGCTTCACCAAATAAAGGCACTTCTCGGATAAACTGACATTTGGGCAGTAGTAAGTGTTGATAGCGTTCCTGCCAAGGAGTTACCACGTAGACTGTGTCAGCACAACCGCTAGCAATTCCACACACCAATTGTAATAACGGTATACCTTGGATGGGAATTAAAGCTTTATCTTTACCCATCCGCGAACTTCTACCTCCAGCTAAAACAATCGCAGTCAATTTAGTCATTTGTTAATAGTTACTTCTTTCGATGCCCATACTCTGTATGATAAACCGCTTTCTTAGATTACCGTTTAGGGAGAGTTCTTTGAAGAAATTGCATTGGTAATCTTACACCGATTCGGGAGTAATTGTTAATGGTTAATTGTTGACCTCTCCCCGGCTTAAAAGCTCTTGTAACAAAACTAAAACCGAACTACGAATATCTTGGACGTTCGTTTTTTTGCTTTGTCGCTGTTTTTAACCTGTTGGGCGAGTCGCTTAATGGTAGAGAAGATGAGTTTTTCGATGTCTGATTTATTTTTTCGCGCCAATTGCTGCTGAACTAGGACTTACGCATTGACAAAGTAGTAAAAAAGTGTATTGATAAAAAGTATTATTAATTTACCAGGTATCGGATAATCAGAGAAATCAGCTTTCCCCTCGACAGCACAGTGCAATCTGGAGTATTACACTCTGTTTTTGCTATCAGAGCCAAAACATGGCGGATGTTGTAGATTAGCAGAAATATTAGAAAACGTTTCACATGATAGTGTGAACAGATTTTTGCTGAGAGAGAGATACGAACCGAAAGATTTATTCGATACAGTTAAGGAAATTATAAATATAGTAGGTGGGATTTTAAGTGTTGATGACACAGTAGTAGAAAAATTGTATAGTGACCCAAACAATGCAGAATTAATCGGTTATTTTTGGTCTGGAAAATATCATAAAAGTATCAAAGGAAAGTGACCAACAGACATCGCAATATTATTAAGACTTTACTCATAACATGTCCGTCAAATCACCCATAATAAAAGCACCCCACTCCTAATCCCTCGCCGCGAGCGGGGAGCGGTTCTTCTGAAATTAAGGTTAATTGAGCGGACATGATATCAAGTGGTATCACTATCTCTGACTGAGTCGCAGCACTTCGGGCACTGATACTTACCTATTAACCATTAACGACCTCGCGTTTGACATCGGTCTATTTGCTGCATCAACTTTTCTAAACTTTCTGCGGCAGGAAGACATTTCAATCCTTGACAGACTAAGCCTACAGTTGTTGGTGGGAGATTGGATGCTGTTGCGAACATTACAGTAGGCAGATACATAGTATTGAGAAAGTTGATTTGCTCTGTTGTGGTGCGAATCAAGGTACAGTTCCGATACCAATCCAAAGCCTGAAACAAACTCGGGCAAGCTTGAGGAGAGCTATTCATCACACTCCTAAAAGATTTCAATCCCAATTCAGCAAAATCTAGATAGTGGAGATCGTCAGTTAGGAGGGCAAGGCGAACAAGGTTGGCGATCGCGATTCCATTAGCTGAAGGAGTTGCATTATCCGCATAACTGCGTTCTCTCACGATTAAATCTTGACTAGCGTCTCGAGATGTGTTATTGTATCCCCCTAATTCTACACTCCAATGAAATTCATTAAATTGCTCCTGGATTACAATCGCTTTTTCCAACCAAAAAGAAGCGGGAGTAAGCGAAGAGACTTCCTTGATTCCAAGAGTTGCGTGATGTAAATCTAGCAGGGCTTTAATAAAGAAAGCGTAATCTTCCGATTGAGCGAGAACAGTTGGTTGACCTTCATAATTCAACCGATAGAATCGTCCATCAACAAGCTGACGATTTATAATGAAGTTCGCTGCTTTGGAAGCTAGTTCTAGATACTCTGGTTGTTGGAAAACTCCATATGCCCTTGCCAAACCAGAAATCATCAAAGCATTCCAAGCCACAATCATTTTTGTATCTGTCACTGGAGGAATGCGTCCGTGCCAGTTGCCTGTTCTTGCTTCCTGATTATCGCGGGCAGGAGGGATGGTAATAGATTTATCTGTTGTTAGGGAATGAAGTGGCAGATTATGACGTGCGGCAAACAGCTTTGTCAGTGTCGTTGAGAGTGTTTCACTCAGTTTGCCTGGATAACGCCTTTGCAATACATTGTTACCTTCAAAGTTACCCTTAGGAGTTACGGTAAATTGTTGTTGCAATTCCGTTAGCTCAAGAGGAGTTAGCAGTTGTTCTAATTCGCTATAACTCCAGATGTAGAATGCTCCTTCTTCTGGTTCTGCTGCTGTTGGATCTGTAAAACTATCAGCATCTTGAGCTGCAAAGAAATATCCACTCTTGTCAGTCATTTCCCGCTTCAGCCATTGGACAGAACAGAAGATTGCCTGTTCAAAAGCTGGTTCTTGCACTCCTGCACTCCATAAAGAAGCTAGATACTCGACTATTTGACCGTTGTCATAAAGCATCTTTTCAAAATGCGGTACCGTCCAGGTATGATCAACCGTGTAGCGGTGAAAGCCACCACCTACATGATCATAAATTCCGCCCAATGCTAAGTCTAATCCTCGTTGAGTACAAACCTGCTGGCTGTCAGATCTCGCTTCGTTTTTCCAATTAAACCTAGTTAAGCGTAGAGCTAATTCCGCGTAGGGAATCATCGGGAAACTATTGCCCGATGGGTTTGGTGTGATGATCCGAGTACTGATCTCCCAGCCTTTTTGTAACAACTCATTGTCTTGAGACTCCGTAACGTTGTCCGCTTGCAACACCACAGCAGTCAAAAGCGACTCAAGAATCACTGCTTTGCGATTCTGCAAGTCTTCTTTTTCTGTATCATAGTAATGATGAAGTGCTTGTAAAACTTGCAGAAAACCAGGACGACCGTAGCGGGGATCAACTGGAAAATAAGTTCCAGCATAAAATGGCACTAAATCTTCTGGAGATAGAAAAATATTTAGAGGCCAGCCCCCTTGACCGCTCATCATCTGCAGAACTTGCATATAAATACTATCGAGGTCAGGTCTTTCTTCCCTATCTACTTTAATTGGAAGAAAATTAGCGTTCATATACTCAGCAATAGCCGGGTCAGAAAAAGCTTCCCCTTCCATGACTGTACACCAGTGGCAGCTAGAGTAACCAATGGAGAGAAATATCGGTTTATTCTGTGCCTTTGCAGTTGCGAGTGCTTCATCGCACCAGAACCACCAGTCTATAGGGTTGAGAGCGTGTTTGCGGAGATATAGACTCTTAGCTTCGGCAAGGCGATTAGTCATGATTAAACACAGGAATTTGCCTTCTGTGCCTAGTCTACCTCGAAAAGATTTGAGATAATAAATTTTGAATTTTGAATAATCCTAAAAAGGGTGTTTCGACTTTCTTTATGGTTAATCTTAACGTACAGAACTCAGCAGCGTATTCGCGATTGGCGCTGACGCCTTGTCCAAAGATGGGATAGCTTTTGATTGAAATGTGGTGTTTGAATTAACTATAAAGATCAAGTGCAGTAAAAAAGTAAGAATGCTAGCTTGCACAAATTTGTCTAACATGGCTCGTTTCTCCTCAAGGGTGGATGTTTTTCTAACGTAGGACTGAACAACGCAAATCCACTTCCTATTATTTATATACACTGACAGAGCAGATAATTCCGGAAATGTGACAGTAAAAATGCTGACACAGTGAGCGTTTTCTGACAAAATTTAACGTTAACTAAAACAAGAAAGCGATCGCACAAAACAATCAACTGCTGAAATCGTTAAAATATTTATAAAATACCTACCAGTAGCCAAGATGATTCCTATCGTTATTGAACAATCGGGTCGGGGCGAACGCGCCTTTGATATCTACTCACGGCTGTTACGTGAACGCATCATCTTTTTGGGACAGCCAATAGACAGCAACGAAGCGAACTTAATTGTTGCCCAACTGCTGTTTTTAGATGCTGAAGACTCGGAGAAAGATATATATATGTATATCAATTCTCCAGGTGGTTCAGTGACGGCAGGCATGGGTATTTTTGATACTATGAAGCACATCCGCCCGGATGTTTGTACTGTGTGTACTGGATTAGCAGCAAGTATGGGTGCTTTCCTCCTGAGCGCCGGTACTAAGGGTAAGCGCATGAGCTTACCTCATTCTCGGATTATGATTCACCAACCTTTGGGAGGCGCTCAGGGACAAGCGACTGATATTGAAATTCAAGCTCGAGAAATTCTTTATCACAAGCGGCGACTCAACGAGTATTTAGCCGAACACACCGGTCAACCCCTAGAAAAGATTGCTGAAGATACCGAAAGAGACTTTTTTATGTCTCCTGAGGAAGCCAAAGATTATGGCTTGCTAGATCAAGTCGTGGATCGTCATGCCGCAGGTAGCCGTCCGATGTCGGTTGTCTAAGATAAGTTATGAGTTATGAGTTATGAGTTAGGAGAATGAAGTGAGAGAGGAGATGAGTTGAAATTTGGAATGTTTCTTTCTTTACTTTCTTCTGACTCATTACTCATTACTCATTACTCAGCACTCATTTCAAAACCCAGCGATGGGATCTGGGGGTGTGGGTTCAGATGGCTGAGATTCTAAGTATTTGAGGAAATCTAACAATTCTTCTGGTTTCAGTAAACTGCGGGCTATCTTGCCATAAGTCTTTTTCAGATATTCCCGTCCTTGCTCTGGTGTCCAGTGCAAACGCTGCATTTCGATATCAGTTTTAGTGATGGCATCTGAAAGATCGACAGGTTCAGTCTTCTTGCTTTTCTTTGCTGTTGGCGTTACAACATCCTGTTGAGAAGGAGTATAACTTCGTGGAGTAAATGGTGTAACGTTACTGGGAGTCATCTCTGGTAGCGACTGATTCTCTTTTAGTTCACTGGAGACGACTTCCAAATTGTCTTCAGGAAAATCAAACTGAGCTTGTTGCTGACTGCTAACGGTTCGTCTATCTAAGTCTTGCCTGATGGTATCACTTTTAGGTTTGACAGTTAGTTCTGTTTGGGGAATAGAGCTTATTGTGGCGGAATAAGCAGATTCGTTTAATCCACTTGTCTTGGATAAGGAAGCGATTGGCTGAACTTGCGTGATTGGTTCTGAAGGAATTGCTGTTGCTTTTTGCGACGTACCTGTGATTCCAAGAACCATCAACGCTCTACTCCGAGCTCTGTCTTCTGCATCTTCCAGAGTTTCCGCGCTAGCCATACCAGTGGCGCGGGTTAAGCCTTCAATTTGCACGCTCGCTCGGACAATGTATTTGCTTTGATAAATTTGTACTAGTTCAGAAATAAGACAGGCTTGGGGATACAAGTTCTGAAGTTGAACCAACATAATACTAAAGTTATTTCTGTCATTGTGCGGGACTTTGAATTGATTTCATTTAAGATTTCCATTCCCGCCCACGGTTATGTATTGCAGTTTACTTTATTATATCAGATGAAGAGTCGTGCCGTCGTGCTGTCAAAATATACCTAAAACTCCCCCTATTCTTCGGCTCGCTTTTTCTCTTCCCCTTTGTCTCTGTTATTACTTTACGTATATCCTAGATGTAGCAAGAAGGTTGAAGTAAATTTTTGACTACGACTGACTTACTATAGGTGATTTGATTGTGCGTGCTATACTAATTACCCAATTAGATTAGAACTATTTTCAAAGAAGTCCTCCTCTAAATCTACAATAATGAAGTAATGGTTCATCCTCACAGCATACTTCCGCTGCTGACCTAATTGTTACCGATTCTGCGTATGGGTTGATTAGGTTTGCCAGCAGTTTCGCTTAGTTCACAATCGGAGTTGCATCGTGTAAGAGTACCTTCACTCTAGACAATCTAACACCTCTCGTGTCCTTAAAGATTGATGCATGGGTAGTGTAGATCCTGAAAACAAACCTGGATTAGAAACCCGTAGTAGTTATCGAGTAGGGAAAAATCTGAACCGGGTTTGCTTTATAAGATTGTTTAGAGTCAGGACTTGAACGTAAGTCAACTCTGAAACGCTCCTGTAGAAGCCTGTTTCGGAGCTATTCGTCTCCAGCAAGTGTCTGTAGTTCGTGAGGGTAACACGAGAGAACCAGATTCAAAAAAAAATGATGTTTTGACCAAAGGTCGTTCACTGCATGGAATTTTCAATCGCTACACTCCTTACCAATTTCACCGATGATAAATTGGTAGCTCGTAAATTGTTGGAGAAGAAACTTGGTTGTGAAGATGAAGACGGGTTACAAAAACTTCACATCGCTTTGGAAGTACTGGAGAAAATCGGGATTTTAGTAAAAGATCGCGGGAAGTATCGCCGGATTTCAGAAGAAGGATTAATTGAAGCAAAGCTGAGATGTTCTAGCAAAGGTTTTTGCTTTGCAATTCAAGATGTGGAAGGATCTGAAGATATTTATATCCGGGAAAGCCATCTAAGTAACGCCTGGAACGGAGATCGGGTTTTAGTAAAGGTTCTTAAAGAAGGTAGTCGTCGCCGTTCTCCAGAGGGAGAAGTCAAGCTGATTCTAGAACGCTCCAATCACACTTTACTAGCACGAGTCAAGCAAGTAGAAGGTGGTTTTCGCGCCGTACCTTTAGATGATCGCCTATTATTTGAACTCAAACTTTTAGCATCGAACCTTAACTTGGAACAGGCAATCGATCACCTCGCTCACGTAGAAGTCCTGCGATACCCACTCGCACAATACCCGCCAGTAGGTAGAGTAGTACAAATTCTGGGAAGCGATGCAGAAGCGGCGGCGGACATAGATTTGGTAACTTGTAAACACGATCTATCACGAACTTTCCCTGATTCTGTTCAAGAAGCAGCGGCAAAGTTACCGAAAAAGTTATTAAAAGCAGACCTAAAAAATAGACTGGATTTACGTCAAAAGTACACCATAACCTTAGGTAGCGGTGCTTTTGATAAGTCAAAAATGGTAGAAAACGCTTTGAGTTTGGAAAAAACGACAGGTGGGCGTTGGCAATTGGGCTTTCACATAGCTGATGTTTCTCACCATATCCAACCAGATGAACCCCTGGATCGAGAAGCACTCAGACGGGGGAGATCGGTGTATCTGGGAGAACTCGTTCTGCCAATGTTTCCAGAAGTGGTGGCAGAACGCTGTTCTCTCTCACCAGGAAATGATCGCTTAGCAATGTCTTTTTTAATCGCGATTGATTCAAAATCCGGAGAAGTATTGGAGTGGGAAATTCAACCAAGTGTCGTCAACGTAAACGAGCATTTGAGCGAACAAGAAGCAGAAAAAATTCTCACTAACCAATCGATAAACTCTTCGGCAGAAGTGGTTGAGTTGCTTCAACAACTGACAACAGTACAACTGAAGTTGAAACAAGTACGCTTAACTCGTGGTTGCTTGCAGTTAAATTTACCTCCAAGCCAAAACTCTTACAACGATGAGGGCATTTTAGGGTGTGTCGTCGTGAACGATTTACCCGTGCGATCGCTATTAACTGAATTTTCGCTACTCGTCAATCAGTTGATGGCGACTCACTTGAACGCTCTCGCTGTTCCAACGATTTGGCGAGTCCAAGGCGCACCTGATGCTGAAGATGTCCAAGAAATGCTAAAATTAGCAATTAATTTAGGCATTGAACTGGCTTTAGATCCAGAAGTTGATGTTCAACCCATAGATTATCAACATTTGACCAGGGTTTTTGCAGAATCTCCATCCGAGCAAGTTTTAACTTATTTATTGCAGGATACGCTTAAGCAAGCACTGTATACCACAAATAAAGGACCTCACTTTGGTCTAGCATTACCAGAGGGTTATACTCATGCTCACGCTCCCTTGCGTCGTTACCCAGATTTACTGATGCAGAGAGTATTTTACGCGTTACTCGAACACGGGCGCGATCGTCGCAATACTCGTGTAAAAGAGCGTGTAAACCTTCGCTCCTCCTCATGTCACAGTGAAATTAACTGGAATGTTCTACCACCAGAATTACAACAAGAACTTCAAACTGATTTGACTAGGGTGATTGTTCAACTGAATGATCGCGAAAAAGAAGTCCAAGAAGCTGAAGCTGATTTAGCAGGATTGCAAAGAGCCTCTTTGATGAAACAGCGCATTGGTGAGGTTTTCACTGGTGTAATTACTGGTGTCCAATCTTATGGGTTCTTTGTAGAAATCGAAGTTCTACCACCTGAGTCCGGCACAGAAGGGCATCCACGCGTGCCTCTAAGGGTAGAAGGATTGGTACACGTCAGTTCTCTCAAAGACGATTGGTATGAATATCGCGCCAGACAACAAGCACTGTTTGGTCGCAAAAATCGTGCCTCTTACAGGTTGGGCGATCGTGTAGCCGTACAAGTAAAAAGTGTCGATTATTACCGTCAACAAATTGATTTGGTCACTGTCGGTAATGATGGTTTGTCAGTTAGAAATTTTAGTATTCCTAATGGTCAAACCTCAGATATCTATTTACCACATGATATGGATCTTGAGACCGACGACCTAGAATCCTATGTTGATCGCGAAAGAAGGGACTAGAAGATTTATGAATGAAGAGTTAAGGGTGAGGAATGAAGAGTTTTTATTTTTAACTTCTCACTCATAACTCCTCACTACTGACTTTTTTATAATCCCTATCAATTTATACTGGCATGTCAGTTTCAAATAATACTAAACCGCTCATTTTAGGAATATCAGGCGCATCTGGTCTCATCTATGCTGTTCGCGCTCTTAAATTCTTGTTAGAAGCCAATTACGGGATTGAATTAGTAGCTTCTAAGTCAACATATATGGTTTGGCAATCCGAGCAAAACATCCGTATGCCAATAGAACCTATTCAACAAGAACAGTTTTGGCGACAGCAAGCAGGAGTCGAAGGAGGCGGTAAACTACGT
>JAQYWP010001250.1 GCA_029379285.1 Rhizonema sp. PD38 | reverse complement strand
AACGTAAGATCCCCTAATTTTAATTATGGGGATTCTCTTTTTACTTTTTACTTTTTACTTTTTACTTTTTAAACCTGTTATCTTTTGCACCCAAAATCCTTTGAGCTAAACCTTGCTTGCTACCAATTGGCTTAACCACGCAACCGGGAGGCAAGATGGTAGAGAGAACTCGCACATCCGGACTTTTGGGTACTCCTTCGCAATATAAGATATTTACAGGCACAACGATCCCCCTAGCAAGCGGTAAGTATCATCCTCACCGATGACGTCACTTACGGCATCACTATGAGTGGTAAAAATAAACTGGCAATTTTGACTGAGTTTGGGTAGTTGGCGCACCAATAACTGTGCTGCTGGGGGATGAAGATTAAGGTCAATTTCATCAATCAGTACTACTGAGTTGGCAATCTGTTGCCTGATAAACTCGTATAGAATAGGAAATACCGACTGTTCTCCAGCTGACATTTCTGCAATATCGTAAGTGCGATGGTCATCATTGATTAAAAAGTAGTAGTCTTCTGGTGTAGGCGAATCAACTCCAGGCATTGGTTCTACACCTGCAAAGGAGTGTCCGGGAAAGATTTTGGTGTAAAGATTCTCCAGCTGTGTTAAGTAATCAATCGGATAGCTATGGGTAAGCTGAGCAAATTTCCATCCATTAAGATATTTACGCAGCCTCGCAACACCCACTTCAAAGGATACTCGTCCACTGCTGAACTTTCCCGTCCCGAATCGCCCAACTCCCAAGCCATTTTCTTCTGGCTGTGGTGTGACACCAAGATTGCGAAATTGATCAAACCAGAAAATACCTGGTAGCTTAGAGAACTCGGAACGAACAGATGGATCTGTTTCTAACAGGTTGCGGGCATAGTAACGCCCAGCAAACTGAAAGTATTCTGCGTTAGTTCCGGCGCGACAGCTTTCACCATCAAGAATAAGTCGGACGCGGTGACTGTCGCCTGGTTCAACAAAGGAGCTTTCTGGCTGTGTCTGTGCCCATCTAATGGCTACTGCGCGGGTTGCTTCAATTTCTTCATCTGAAAATGAAACTTCTAGTTCAATGTGTGGTGAACCCCAGCGTTGGTAGCGCCCTGGAAGAAACCCCAGCCAGTCAAAATCAGTGACTCGTTGAAGAAGCCTGGTTGCCAGCGCTAGGGGAAGTGCGATCGCTTGCAGCAGAGTTGTCTTCCCCATACCATTGTCGTCTAACACCAAAAAGCGGTTGCTAACAATGTCGAGGGTTTGATTTTTGAACGACACTTCCAAGTGTTCAAATCGCTTAAAGTTTTTTATCAAAACGTATTCTACTTTCATCCCCTAGCAATCTCCTGCGTAATCGTGCAGCAATTTTAAATTTTAGACTTACTGAACCCCGCCCCGATGTAAGATTACCTATCTTCTGGATCTCCTTTCTTGGCTCCCTTGGCGTCTAAAGCCCTTCGGGCATGGCTTCGCTAAGGCGGTTTTTTTATCTCGGTATTCTTCTGGCGGAAAGGGAGTAATATTTGCGAGAGCGCTCGCTCACGTTATTTGTAACCCTGATTCGTGCATTGTTCATTCTCAATAAAAACGTATTTTTGGCGAGAAGAATAAGGAGACGTTTGTCAAGTATGCCAAACCCTTCAATCTTTAAGATGCTTGCAAAATTTGGGTTTCATGATTGTAAAGAAAGATGTGATTAATGGAGCAAGGGGGAGGGGAGACAAAGTATAGCGAGGAGCGCTCTTGGGGTTCAGACGATATTAAGGTTACGCTACTGGACATGATATGAGAGCGCTAAAGCGCAACTACAAACCTATCTTTTATTTATAACTAATTTACTGAGCATGATATGAATCGTTATCTTGCTGGATGGTGGATATCAACAATATAAGAATGTGAGTGACGTATGCGTTTGTGTTGATGAAGATGGGTGTGGGGTTCGCCTGATGGTATTCCTGGGTGATGGTTGTGGTGATGGTGGTCATCATGAAAGTGTTCGTGGTCGTGCCAAAAACTTTCATGAACGTGTTCATTTTCATCCACTTTTGGTGAAAGGGTAAATTGCACGACAAAAAGCATCCCTAAACCAACGAGGCTACCGTAAAGAAATTCATTTTCAGCAAAGTGGCTTCCCAGCCAACCAGCCAAAGGATACGAAATTGCCCACCACAAATGACTCCAGGCAAAGTGTGCGCCATAAACTCGCCCTTGTGTCATTTTTGGAATACGCTCAGCAATTAGGGTTTGCGTGGGTAAGTCCACCATATTCTGCCCCACCCCAGCTACTGCCCAAAGAATCATGAGCAACCCTAAACCTGCTTTAGAAGCAGGTAATAACGCAACGGTAATCAGGGTTGCACCAATCAGCACGAAAGTCGTCCGTCTTAAGTGTCTATCCAAAGCACTAACCAGAAAGGCACAGAGGGTTGCACCAATACCAAAAGCGGCCATCACCCATCCGTACTGGACGTTTCCTAGTTTGAGCGTTCCCTCAACGTAACCAACAGTATTGACTAAAATTTGTGCGCCAACAATGGAGGCGACTAACTGCATTGCTAGGGCATAACGAATCGGAGCATCTGCAAATAGACGAGTTGTACCTTCAGTAATATCAAGCCATGTCCTGCCTGCTGTCCTTAACGACTCCTG
>JAQYWP010001249.1 GCA_029379285.1 Rhizonema sp. PD38 | reverse complement strand
GTTACTGCCCTCACGGGAGCGGTTCATTCAATTATGTATTCTTTATACTAAAAGGGAGTTGTTTCCATTACACTTGTAGAAACTTTATATATAAATAGGCGATCGCTTGGGCACTTTACCGCAGTTCTTTATATCTTACTTGCCAACCAAGATATAGCATTGTCCGCATCTTGCACCTGTTCTCCTACAGGAACAGTTGGACGCTTGACCATAACAACTTTTATTCCTAATTCTCTTGCCGCAATAATTTTGGCGTAAGTTGCATTGCCACCACTATTTTTACTGACGATAGTATCAATTTCATATTGCGTAAGTAACAGACGTTCGCTTGCTAGGTTAAATGGTCCTCTGTCATACAGCAACAACCCTTTCGGTACAATTGCATTCTCTTCTGGCGGATCGATTAATCGCATCAAAAACCAAACATCAAGGTGAGCAAATGATCCCAATTGCTGTCTGCCTACAGTTAAGAATACCCGTTTTGCGTGCTCTGTCAAAGCATCTGCTGCCGCTTCCACGCTATCTACTTCCTGCCACCGATCTTGTGTAATCGGCTGCCATGCAGATCGAATAAGCATGAGTCTTGGCAGTCCTAATTCTGCTGCTGCTGCTGCCGCATTGAATGATATTTGAGCAGCAAACGGATGGGTGGCATCAATGAGCAGATCAATTTCCTGCTCGCAAAGGTACGTAGTTAATCCTGCGACTCCACCAAAACCACCAATACGTGTATTCTCTGAGACATTTTGAGGCTCGCGAGTACGACCTGCTAGAGACACTCTCACCTCAACTGGAAGAGTCGAGGCTTTTGCTGCTAGTTCCGACGCATCGCCAGTACCACCTAAAATCAGTACACGCTTCATACTATTTATACCAAATTATATTCACTCCTCGGCTGAAGTTGTTAGTGTTTGTCAAGCTAAAGTATAGTTCAAATTGACATCTTGATAAGATGCAATTCGATACGCGACGCCATTTTCAAAGGAAAAACAAACGATGAGCATCACGTTCTATTATGCCCCTATGTCTACCGCGAGCATTACCGAAGCTGTTCTCGCAGAACTCGGCACTCCATGTGAGCGAGTGAAGCTCGACATCAGTGCGAAAGATACCAGGAAGCCAGACTTTCTCAAAATCAACCCGAACGGAAGAGTTCCTGCGATTGTGCATGAAGGAACGCCGATCTGGGAGTCGTCTGCGATCACAATGTACCTCGGTGAGATATTCGGTGTGGACGCCAAACTTTACCCAGAGCCGGGCCCAAAACGCGGCGAAGCGATGAAGTGGATTACCTGGAGCAACGTCACGCTCGCCGAAGCGGGCGGACGATTGGCCGCTTCCCTGCCGACTGGCAGTGAAGGAGCAGTCCAGTCCGACTCGTTAGACTGGGTGCCTCCCGAGCAACACAGCGCGATCGCAGTGGAAAAGGCAAAGGCGGATCTCGCCGTCTGTCTCAAAATTCTCGACGGGGGCTTGGAGGGAAAATCGTTCTTGCTCGGCGACTACAGCCTCGCGGATACGCACTTGCAAGGTTTTGTCAGCTGGATCAGGACGATGGGGGTGGATCTAACGCCATTCCCCAACGTCATGGAATGGCTGAAGCGATGCAGCGAGCGTCCGGCACTCGCAAAGCTGATGGCAGGCTAGAGTCGAGATAGTCTGCGGACGCATCTTAGAATCCCTATGCTTCTAGTCGAGGGAGTTTCAAATCAATTATTTCTATGATGGTGACTATGCCTGTGACTACCACCGTTGCTGTGACCATCACCTTGATGACTACCAGTATTATGTCGATTAGTACGATTGGAATCATCATTTGGGTAGCCATTAGCATCATTGTCAAAGGATTGTGTTTGGAAAGCGATAAACACAGCTTGCCAAGTGTTGCTGTTAGGGAAATATAGAAAAAGCGCACCATCCTCTCCACGGCCATTTTCGTTGTCGTGGTTGCCCGTGTAGTTGCCCTGATTCATGTGGATGTTGTGAATTCCGTCGTCTGGCTGAAATCCCCATGCTGCATTAGTAGCGGATCTTTGATCGTATCGATGCCCGAACGCAAACAGCACAGCATTTGGATCGGCAACAACGTCATCGACGAGTTGCTTGACTTCTTGTGAGCCCTGATCTTCAATAGGCGCTGAGCGATTGAACAGAGGGAGTGGTTGCATCTCATTTTTTGTCACCAAGTGATCGCTGATAAAGTCAATGCCGGAAATTCCCTGAGTCGGCAGTTCAAACATTCCATTCGGCAGGCTAAGCAATGCCTCAGGATTTGGTGGTGTAATATTTTGCTTGATGGCGTAAAGAACACGGACATCATCTGTGTTCGGATCTTCTGAGGCAATATTAACTGCAATGTCAAACTGCTGATTTTCTGTCTCTACAAGAATATGGTAATGAGGTCGCCGACGCGGGTTTTGTGAAAAGAGCTTAGCTTTTGTTGCTGATCCTTTAAGAAGCGCACTGGTTAAATGGGACATTTTACTGTTTTCCTGTAATTAGAATTCGGTAAATCATTCTACATATTTATTGGAGGCAATTCCTGAAATTAGCTTGATAATTTATTGGGAAGAGCTTAACAATGCTACTTCTTTACTCATGTAAAAATACTTATAGCTCTTCCCCACAGATG
>JAQYWP010000240.1 GCA_029379285.1 Rhizonema sp. PD38 | reverse complement strand
GACATTATGCGCGAGTCAGTCATTTATCAATCAATTAAAGCTGAAGGTCGAGAAGAAGGTCGAGAAGAAGGTCGAGAAGAAGGCATTGAAGAGGGTATTCGGCATGTTGCTGTCAATCTACTGAAAGACGGAATGTCTGTGGAATTAGTTGTGAAAGCGACTGGTTTAACCGTTGAACAGGTGCAACAATTACAATCTACCCAAGCAGAAAATCAAAGGGAGTAAATATCTGGCTGTTCAGTATTCAACTAAAAATTTTTATAATGTCTTCTCTCCAAATTGAGAATATTAGTGACCGAAATGTACAAAATAATGTTATGGCATCAGCCGCCCTATTAGCTGGGCTAGTCTTGGAAGAAGAAGTGATAAGAGCGTTTACTGCGGAGAGACATTATGCGCGAGTCAGTCATTTACCAATCAATTAAAGCTGAAGGTCGAGAAGAAGGTCGAGAAGAAGGTTGAGAAGAAGGTCGAGAAGAAGGCATTGAAGAGGGGGTTCGGCGTGTTGCTGTCAATCTACTAAAAGACGGAATGTCTAGGGAAGTAGTTGTGAAAGCGACTGGTTTAACAGTTGAACAGGTGCAAAAATTACAGTCTACCCAAGTAGAAAATCAAAGGGAGTAAATATCTGGGTGTTCAGAACTCAACTAAAAATTTTGATTATATTTTCCCTTCGAGATACTTGCACCTTAAGATGACTGCTTATTCGCTCTTCAAAAAGAGAAGCGGAGTAGAGAAGAGGAATTTTCATACTTCGTTGTGGGAGATTGCAGCATGATTTGAGCAAAAATCATATCCTCTCACTAGGAGCGTTTGCGCTTTTCTCTTGTGGAAACACTATCGCAATCCTAATTGAAGCATGACAAAATACGTAGGTAGAAAGTACATAAATGTATGTATTTTAGGCTGTTCTCTTTCTCTCAAATGATTTAGGACTGCTACGTTTTTAACATTTTGTCCTATTGTCCGAAGCAGTTCGCTCACTTTTTTCGGAGGCTCATATGCATTCTTATAACACTATTGATTGAGCAACCTCCGAATCGCGAATAGCCACTTCGATTTCTTCTAAATGAGCAAGACCGTAAGTTTCGAGGTTTACATGATGTATACAACAGTTGCGACTTAACTACCATTGACTGTTGATGCCAAAATTGTTTAGTGTTGCATAACAAGCAACAAAATTGGAGAGATGACCAAGTTTGGAGAAACAATTAGGCAACTTCGAGAGGCTCAACAATTGGGTCTTCGGGAGACGGCGACAATGGTCGGTATCTCGCCTGCTTACTTGAGTCGCATTGAGCGGGGTAAGGAACATCCGCCAAAGCCCGAAATTATCAAAGCGTTGGCAAAGGTTTTGGCGGCTGATCCAGATGTGCTGTTTCGCCTTTGTCCTTCGACTGACCCTGATTTGGTGACTTTGCTCAAAGAAAGACCAAAGGTGTTGGAGTTGGTGCGTTTGGTCATGGCTAAGGAACTATCGGATCAACAGCTTGGTCAAATTGAGCATTTTATTAAGCGAGATATACTGGGAGAGCAATCATCGGGTAAAATACTCGCTGTCTCAGAGTAAGATCATTTCCAGTTGATTACCCAAAATTGTCTGTGACCCCTCCCTTAACCTCTCTATCTCGTGATGGAGAAGTGGCGCAGCCGGAGAGGGGTTTTACAAGAAAAAAAATTTTTGAGAGCTGCCTTATGAAAGCAAAACAGTTGCCCATCCCTGAGTTAGAAGACAATACTGAAGATACCACTATTTCTGATGGCTATATCCTTGACTTTATTAGTGGTGAGAAAAGTTATCAAGGACACCCCTAAAGAACAGGTGCGTCAGAGGATTGCACGGGCGCTGTTTCATGAGTATGGTATTTCTGTGGAAGATATGGCGGCTGATTTTCCCGTCACCATTAATGGGAAGCGGAAAAAGCTTGATATTGCTGTATTTCACCACGACCAGGAGCATAGCGTTAAAAATGTAAGTCGGGTGGTGGTTTGTCGCCAAGAGCCGAAGGTGGGCAGAAATACGGTCAGAATTCGAGATTACGACCAAGCGGCAAAGGATTTAGAAGAACTAGAAACCATCATGGAGCATATTGACTCCTGTAAGTATGGTTTGTGGACTAATGGTTTAGAGTTCTTTTATTTAGAGAAGCATGTCTTAAGGTTTGAAGTCCGGTTTGAGCCGATAGGAGATTTTCCCCCCGCAGATGAATCTTTGGAAACACACCAAGTAGTTTCTACAGCGCGTACCCGCAAGGCTGATCCAGAAATGCTGCGTGTGGCTTTCCGGCGCTGCCATAATTTCATTCATGGAAATGAGGGAATGCCCAAGGATGCAGCATTTTGGCAGTTTTTATACCTTATTTTCTGCAAAATGCACGATGAGCAGAAGTCGCCTCGCGGTCAACGGCGTTTTTGGGCAGGTCCAAAGGAGCAGTTTAATACAGAGGGACGCAAGGAAATTCGCAAGCGGATTATGCCCCTGTTTGAGGATGTAAAAAAGAATTACAATAACCTCTTCAGGGGAAAAGAGGAGATGACCCTTTCTGACCGCGCTTTGGCTTTTATGGTTTCTGAGTTGGCAAAGTATGACTTTACACGCACAGATGTAGATGCCAAGGGAGGAGCCTACCAAGAAATTGTAGGTACGAATTTACGCGGTGATAGAGGGCAGTATTTTACACCACGGGGTATTATCAAGTTGGCTGTGGAAATGCTTGACCCCAAGGAGAATGAACGAATTTTAGACCCAGCGTGTGGGACTGGTGGATTTTTGGTGGCAGTGCTGGCACATATGCTGAAGAAATTTCGTGAGGAAGCGAACGTGCCAGTTGGGTTTGAGACAACCGAGGAGTTTCTGTCGGTAAATGAACACCTACGGCAGTTTGCGGAAAAGCAGGTGTTTGGCGCGGATTTTGACCCGTTTTTGATTAAGGCTTGTCAGATGAATATGGTGATGGCAGGAGATGGCAGGGGTCATCTTTATCACATCAATTCAGTAGAATTTCCGAACGGACATTTGGACGGTTTGGAACCTGCAAAAAAGGAAATTCCCCTAGAATCGATTGATGTATTGTTGACGAATCCGCCGTTTGGTTCTGATATTCCGATTACGGACCAAAATATTCTCAAGCAGTTTGAATTGGCTTACGTTTGGGAACGCACGGAGGATGGTAGTTTTCGCAGGACGGGCAAACTTCAGGGGAGTGTTGCGCCGGAGGTGTTGTTTATTGAACGTTGTCTGCATTGGCTAAAACCGGGGGGAAGGATGGGGATTGTTTTGCCAGATGGCATTTTGGGCAATCCTGGAACCGAATATATTCGTTGGTGGATTCTCCGTCATTCTTGGGTGTTAGCTAGTGTGGATATTCCAGTTGAGGCGTTTATTGTCGAGGCAAATGTAAATATCCTCACGAGTTTGCTGTTCCTCAAGAAGAAAACAATCATAGAAATTAGGGCTGAGGATTTGGGCGCTAAGACGGAGTATCCTGTATTTATGGCAGTAGCTGAGAAGGTAGGATTTGACCGTCGGGGAAATACGCTTTATAAACGGACTCCTGATGGTGAAGAGATTGTAGTGGTGAAGGAGAAATTAGAAAGAATTCGGATTGGCGATCGCATCATTGAATTATTCTGTATTATCACTGAGGCTTAGTGTTTTAATTAATGTTAGTTTGTGATTTGTTAACCAAACAAATCACAGAATGTTTGTGTCTGGTCAAGCTTCAGACAGAAATATTGTTGACTTTAACTTATTATCGGTAAATCAGTTTATAAAACATCAGAATTCACTGAATTTAAGCGACATTGCCAATATAGGGAAAACTTGGGATAAACATAGAGCTAATGCTGAACTGGTTTCTAATCATTATGCTACAGCAGGTGATCATGAGTTAAATAATTACGCTTGGCGAATCAAAATCTGTTCCGAGTTTTTAGAGTTTCAACTATCACCAGAAGAAGCGGGTGGAATTTTTAAACTCAAGTTCTTACGTACTAAATTTTGTAGGGTTCGTCACTGTCCTGTTTGTCAGTGGCGGCGATCGCTCATGTGGAAAGCCAAAGCTTATAAAATCTTGCCACAGGTTGTTACAGATTACCCCAAGTACCGTTGGTTGTTTGTCACGTTGACAGTAAAGAATTGCCAGATTTCGGAACTGAGAACAACCTTAGATGGAATGAACAAAGCTTTTAAGCGATTAACTGAATTAAAAACATGGTCAGCAAAGGGTTGGGTTAAATCGCTAGAAGTAACTAAGGGTAGGGATGGAGTATCTGCACATCCACATTTACACATTTTAGCAATGGTGCAGCCTTCCTATTTTAGTCATGGCTACTTGTCTCAAGTCAAATGGGTGACATTATGGCAGCAGTGCTTACGAATTGATTACCAGCCAGTTGTTCATATTAGTGCAATCGCAAAACATCATGACCCCACAATACTAATTCCCGAAATTCTTAAGTATCAAGTAAAGGAATCAGATTTAATAGCTGATAGGGAATGGTTTTTAGAGTTAACCCGCCAGTTGTATAAAACCAGAGCAATTGCTGTTGGGGGTGTACTCAAACATTATATGCGGGAGTTAGAAAAGAAAAATCAAGACCTCATTAACTGCGGTGAAGAGATGGATGAGGTGAATCAGGAAACTGTATTTTTCCAATGGGATCACAAATTACACAAGTACAAAACAGAGGGATAACTAAGGTTAGTTAAAATACTCATCATCAGGAAGATATGGTGGTTTCAAGCATCTAAAGAATGTAGAAGCCTCATCTAGCAGATATAGAGTATAAGCAGAATGTCGGTGATGTGGATAAGAAGAAGCAAGACGGCGATACTCAGAAATAGGAGCAAAGAACCAAATAACTTGTCCACTAGCGTAATCAGTAATATGATGAATCTGTACAGAGTTATGCCAACGTAGAAACTCGGGTTTAGTTAAGAAAGAGTTAGGAATAAACAAACGTCCAACGGGAACACCACGCATTACACGCAAATTAATCAAGAACTCAGGAGACATAGCTAAGATCCTTTTAGAATTTACAAATTTTCTAGCCGAAGGCAACACAAAATCATCTTCATATCCTTTAGGCGTCAGCCTCTTCAAACAAGGTCTATGGATAAAACGCGAAATCCCAGGCAACCAACAAGTGGATAACTGGGATTACGAGGATATTAATTACCTTCTCTTGAAACTGAAAAATAGCTTCGATATTGAATTAATAAAAATTTATGAAAATGATTGAAATATTACTTTTTAACCAGATAAGCTGTGAAAAATCTACTCAACAACTTAACTTTATTTTTACTTAACCAGAGGAGCCGTAAAAATCCAGTGTCGTCCTAGAATTACCCAACATGGTGGCAGTACAAAAACAGCAGTTAATTTTTAGCTTTCTTTAACGCTGAAACCACGCTGTCAGAGCTACTCCCAAGGCATCGGCGGCATCATCAGGCTTGGGAATGGTTTCTAAATTCAACTCTCGGGCTACGGCTTGTTGCACTTCATATTTTTCTGCATTGCCGTATCCAGTTAAAGCCTGTTTGATTTGGGCTGGCGTAAACTCTACAATTGGGATACGGCTCTGTGCTAAAACTAACATTATCACTCCACGTGCCTGGGCAACGAGGATGGTACTTGCCATACGATAGAAGAATAATTTTTCAATTGCTACTAAATCAGGTTTTAATTCCTCAATTATGGTGTGCAAATCATCGTATAAAGTACATAACCGTTGACCCATGTCCGTATTAGCAGATGTACTGATGACACCAAAATCTAGTAGAGTTACTGAGTCATCCCTCCCCCGAGGTTGATTTGGTTGACAAATGATTGCCCCAAACCCTAAAATTGCCAGTCCCGGATCTAATCCCAAAATTCGCTTTTCCATAAACTTCACTTTAAACTAAGCCAAGAAGTTGTCCCTTGTGAAATCCTGGCAATTAGAACTACCCGGTTTTGATGGAGTGGAATTGAAAAATATAGTAATTCCACGCTTGGTATGTGAACTAGGTAGTGTAAATTTTCTATAAATCATTTTTTTTAGGACTGCTTTGGATCAGGTATGTCAAACGGTTTTCTCAGACAAGCCCTCAACGCCCTGCAAAAGCAGTCGCGCCGTCGCACCTCCCGTCGGGTGAATCAGTGGTTTAAGTGGTTATCCCCTGGACTATCGATAAAACGTTGGTTACTGATTAGCGTTGGAGGTGTACTCCTAGCCAGTCTGGGGTTTGCTATTTCAATTAAGCTGACACCCATTTTTTGGATAATAGCGTCACTGAAAAGCTTGCTAGGATTTATTGCTGAAATTCTACCCTACTACGTCAGTGGACCAATTGTGCTATTGTGCGGCTTATTGTTACTTCTTTGGGGACAAAGCCGCACGGTAGGCTCAATTACTGAGGCGTTCAGACTTGAAGGCGATGCAGAACTCGTTGATGTGCTGCTGGCACATCGCCGATTATATCGAGGACCAAAAATAGTTGTCATTGGTGGAGGCACAGGACTTTCAACTTTGCTGAGGGGACTGAAATCATACAGCGCTAATATTACTGCCATTGTCACGGTTGCCGATGATGGTGGATCTTCTGGTCGCTTACGCCGAGAAATCGGAGTCTTACCTCCAGGAGATATTCGCAACTGTTTGGCAGCACTGGCAGATGAAGAAAAGCTACTGACAGAACTCTTTCAGTACCGCTTTCGTGCTGGGGATGGATTGACAGGGCACAGTTTTGGAAATTTGTTTTTGACAGCCTTGAGTGATATTACTGGCGATTTGGAACGCGCGATCGCTGCCAGTTCTAAAGTACTCGCGATCCGGGGACAAGTTTTGCCAGCGACACTCAGTGATGTTCGTCTTTGGGCGGAGTTAGCTGACGGTCGCCGGATTGAAGGTGAATCTAAAATTACCGAAGCAGGTGGTAGTATTGTCAAAATTGGTTGCATTCCGGAGAATCCTCCAGGTTTGCCAGCAGCCATTAAAGCAATTAAAGAAGCTGATTATATTATCATGGGTCCTGGCAGTCTTTACACGAGTGTTATTCCAAATTTGCTGGTAACCGAAATTGCCGATGCGATCGCTGCTTCTGCTGTCCCCCGAATCTACATTTGCAACATCATGACTCAACCGGGAGAAACTCAAGGATATAGTGTTGCCGATCACATTAAAGCAATTGATAACGCTTGTGGAAAACCATTATTTAATGCTGTACTCGTACACAAAACATGTCCTACTGCCCGCGCTTTGATCCGCTACGCTCAACAAAACTCCTATCCTGTCTTTCTTGATCGCGAAGCCATATCAGAGTTGGGACGGCGGATTGTTTCAGCTAATGTGATGCATGAAGATGAAAACGGCTGTGTGCGTCACGATTCTGAACGACTAGCTCGAGAGTTGTTTCGGTGGTACAGTAAAGCTCAGGATGGGAAATAAAAAGTTGTTAATTGTTGATTGTTGATTGTTAGTTGTTAGTTGTTAGTTGTTTTTCGCTATTTGTTCATTACTAACCACGGACAATTAACCATTAACAATTATCAACTAACCATTAACAGTCATCAAATGCATGAAAATTTTTCTTCAAAATGTAGCAGCGACGCGATCGCTTGGGATCGCTCTCAGTCAATCCCTTGAGCCCGGTTATGTCGTTTTACTAGAAGGTGATTTAGGTGCTGGCAAAACTACCCTAATTCAAGGCATAGGGGAAGGTTTAGGTATTACTGACGCAATTGTGAGTCCGACTTTCACCCTCATTAATGAGTATACAGAAGGACGCATACCCCTTTATCACTTGGATTTATATCGTTTAGAACCAAAAGAAGTCGTCGCGTTGAACTTAGAAACCTACTGGGAAGGAGTTGATCTCATACCAGGAATTGTGGCGATTGAGTGGGCGGAACGAATGCCCTATCAACTAGACAGTTATCTTCGCATACGTTTGACTTATGGAGATGAGGAAACTCGTCAAGCCGAAATTACGTCATTTAATTGTGGTATCGATAAAGTCATGGCGCTCGATACTAATATGACTTGAATTCATCCTCCAACAACCTTTTAGCATTGTCTCCCAACTTCGGATGCAAAATTCGTGGATATCCTTAATTGCCGATTGACTGTGGAAAGAACTTGATCCAAGGGATATCCACACAGCTAAATATTCGCAAAGTGCCTATCAACTGTTGAGGGTGAATTTCAGATAGGTCAAATCTACCACTACCACGCTCTTCGCACCCATTTATTATCGTTGCCATAATTGTTACCAAATTTCAATTCACGGTTTTTAAACAGCAGATATCAGTGACAAACGCGTGTGATTGCCCTTTTAAAGTGTTAAGACTGTCAATCATAAATAGTCATTTCCAACTAATGGGCAATGACAATCTTCACGATAATTTGTGCAAGTTTATTGACGTATCAGCTCTTTCTGCATTGATATCTGCTGGCTTTTTTTCTTAGCTCGGCGATTCCCTATTTATCAACGTCTCTGTAGAGTTATTATGATGCAGGTAATATACAGCTAGGTGCTAAAGTTCTTGAATGACTGCACTGCTAGCAGATAGGACTCACTTGAGTTGGGTGATAAACTCTTTTGAGCAGGATTTGCGCAGATAGCTATACTACGATTATGCTTTTTTTGCTTCAGGATGGAGCAGTCTGTTCTACAAACTAACTAGATACTGCATACCTGAATACGAACATTTTTTCGAGTCTCGAATGTTTAAGAAGAACGTAGAAGCCAGAACGCAGAATAAAACTAGAGGATGATTCAAACCAGCGACTAATTGAGGAGTACCTTATCTTTGATTTTGTGTTTCGTACCCACTTGACTCCGCACTCCCTTGTACACAACCCTAGCTGGATTCTACTTACTATAGTTCTAATTAACTCCTGAGTTTGGAAAACTGAGTTCTGCGTTCCTTCTTGATCAAGGCTTACCTGTATTTCCGTCTTGCTAAACCTTTCCGATTCATTGACATTGGCAGTATTGCTTACCAATAACAAAGTTGAGAATTGGTTGACAACATATTCTTCTCTACTTGTAATAGATCGTATTAACTGATGAATCACCACCTGTTCCGCTTCAGAGCCGGAGACAAAAGCAGTGGTGGGAAATGCAGAGAATATTACTTGCTGTTCTAAGATAAGTCTTTGCTTTTTGTAGAGGTTGTAGAAGATATCCTCGCTCTTATCATCAAATACGACGCTCCAAGTTTTTGCACACTGAAAGAAAGTGTCGCCGCAGTTGCATTCTAGTGTTATAGTATATATATATTGCCGCCTGCAAAACTTTTGAGCAATGAATCCTAAGATTTTTTCCCAGAATCGAGGTTTTTCATAGGTTTTTACTTGCAAGGCAGATTTTTTGAAAGTATCATATAAGACCTTTAGTTCTCCTTTCAATTTGAGTAAACGTTTATTGTCATACAGCAATGTGCTTTTACTTATTTGATTATGCAGGTTAGGAAGTTCTTCGATCTGTTCTCTCGAATCATTATTGGCAGTTGGGACTAGACTGATATCATTTTTCCTGCAACCTGAGAGTGATTCAAGTAAGGGAACTTCAAAAAGCAAAAAGCAATAAAACTTGAAAAACACCAGGTTTGAGTCTGCGCGAATTGTATGCATAAAAGCATTTCTCAATAAAAATCAAGGATCTTGCAGAAATTAGTCATGTTGATTTAGCCGGATTGATTTCTACTTTTCTCTTCTTAAGAGAGAGAACAAATCCGGATTCTCAAATACTCAAAGCGAGTTGAGAAAAGTTATACATCAATTAAGAGCTTAATTGGCTGTTTAACTGACCTCTACGTTTAGTATTCCCAAATTAAGTTCGTTTTTTATACATGGCAAACGACTAATTCTAAATCAATGAGATAATTAAATTTAAATTAAATAATTACACAAGATATTCTAATAA
>JAQYWP010001248.1 GCA_029379285.1 Rhizonema sp. PD38 | reverse complement strand
CGTTCTTTAAATTTATTTCGCAATACTCCAATGCTAGAGGCAGAAGGTAGAGTGACAATTTCGTTTTGTACCAGCATTGGAGTAAGCGTTTGACTGTTTCCAAGTATGGGCAATACTGTAAAAGGAATCGTTTGCAAAGCGCCGTCACTAACAACCAGCAAACGTTTTTGCTTTAGTTGACTAGCGACGGGTGCGAGAATCATTTGACTTAATTTCATTCCTGTTTCTGGAATAGCCGCAGAATCTTTTTTCTCTAACAGTTCTTTGTTAAAAGCCTGCGCCGCAGCTTCAATATCAGCACGTTTGGGAAGTTCGTAAGTGGTAATACCCGTCTTGCTGACTAACCAAAGATAACTGCGTTCCTCGCCAAGGGAATATTCTAAAAGCAGGGTATTGTCATCGAGTACAAGTTGTTGAATTTGTGGCAGAGTGAGTACAAGTTTATCAAATTGATTGCCTTGAGTTAAGGTTGCATATTCAGGACTTTTGACGCGAACTTGTGCTTGTACATCCTCAAGCTGAGAGTTAAAAGATTCAACAAGTTGTTTGATCTTCTCTAATTGTTTATTTGTATACTGACCTTGAAGCAGTTTAACCCTCTGGAATTCTGCGGCGTTCAGTTGCTGTTGTAAGCTGCGTTCTTGTGCGACTAACTTGGGATCTACACCTTGACGAATGTCAACATTAGCTTCAGCAAGCAGTTCCAAAAGATTTCGCGCCCGTGCGCGTTCGCTGATGTGCAGTGCTTCGGCGTTATATCCTTTTGATGGGTTTTGCTTGTGCAGTCGCATCAACAAGTCGATGTAGAATTGGTAATAATCTTGAACTGTGGCAAAGTAAGAAGAACGTAAATCTTGCCTGATAACTTTGCTGCGTGTCTTCTCAACAATGCCGATGACTGTTTCTATGTGCGTCTTGGCTTGGTTGAAATTGCCTCTATCGCGCTCAATAATGGCTATTTTATAGAGTGGGTAAGTTTGGTTGGATGTGTCGCCAATTTGCTGCGCTAGCTTTAGTTCTTGGTTATAAGCCTCTATAGCTTGCTGCGGCTATTTCATAGAGGTGTAAATCTTACCTTGAATTTTGTAGACGGTGGCAAGTGATGGTAAATCTCCTAGTTGCTGTGATAGCGACAAACTTTGTTTGCTAACATTAAGGGCGTTTTGATAATTCCCAGCGCTGTCACCGAACCCAAGATTGTGAGAGGTTCGGGAACTGGCGCTACGTTTGCATTACTGACAGTCAATCGCGATGAGCCAGTCACATCATTACGTCCATCAACAACGCCAATGCCGATGGTGTAATTGTTTGCAGTTGGGAAGGTATAGTTGAAAGTAGAGTTACCAAGCGTTAGAGGGGTGATGACTGCGTTGGTTGTTGAGTTAACAATAGACACAAAGGCACGGTCAAAACCAGGAGTATCAAAGGTTTGGAAGTTTGAGTTAAAACTAAAAATATCTCCAGCTTGGAAATTTCTGACGAAGCTGATAGCAGATCCCTCAGCAACATCAAGCCCAAGCGCTCCTGTAGTTAGACCTAAAGATGTTTCAAGCCGATATGGTAAAAATGGCTGATTGCCAGAGACATTATAGTTCGTACCGCCATCATCAACGCCACCTGGGTAAGCGTTGGTGATTGTAGCTTGAGTTGGAGTTACATTACCAACATCACCGTTTCTATTGACACTTCCTAGATTAACACCGACACCGAAAGAGGGGGAAGCAACAGTGAAAGTACCTAAAATGAATAAACTGTGAGCTACAGCGTTCCAAAAAGTTTTAGCTGACATTAAAAACTCCGTTAATTAAGTTGAAGAACTTTTTTTGGTAGATGCCAGCGGAAAAATGGGAAGTGGAAGCTTCGTAGTAAGCGCTTCAGCGCTTTAAAAAAGGACTAAAGTCCTTACTACAAATTTATACTCTTAAAACACAAAGTTACTCGCGTTGTTGAGATTACCCGTACCCAGAAGATTAACTGTGATAAACGGTCGAAAAATGTCTCCTCCTGTAGGTCCATCGGCATCAATTTGAACACTATAGTTAGTGGAATTGCTGCCTTGTACAACTTGCACATACTTATCGGCAATTGCGTCAGTACCGCTGTAGCCTCCCGGTATCAAACTACTTAGTAGTTGGGTGAAAACAATCTTGTCTTTGCCTACCTCAAAATCATTAATTGTATCTCCTTGATCGCGTAGACTTGTATAAACAAATCTATCGTTGCCAGCACCACCAGTCAGGGAGTCTGCACCCGGACCACCGATCAGGACATCATTTCCCGGACCACCAGTTAACGTGCCCCGACCTGTTGTTGATGTATCTCTGATAGCTGGCAAATTAAACCGAGCTACACTTGGGTCATGGTCACTCACTTGATCGGCAAACTCTGAGTTAATGTGAACAACATCGAACTCTGAATTAGTGTTCAAATTGCTAGTAGCCAGAACGTGATCCAAAACTTGGGCGTTGCCTTGGAAGTCGTAGGTATAACGTTCGTTTTCTGGTAGGTTTTCAACTAGATCTGTGAGTCCGGCACTTTTGAGAATGTTGAGAGGGTTAGAGAACTGGTAGTCGTTCAATGTCTACTTCTCTGATTGCACCTCCATTACTAGTATCTGTGAGTCCCAGACATGAGGTG
>JAQYWP010000239.1 GCA_029379285.1 Rhizonema sp. PD38 | reverse complement strand
CTTAATTCCTTAACTTGTAACGAATCTATTGACGATTTTAAGGAGTTTGTTGACGGTATGCTGAAGCAACAGATTCTAATTCGTTTATGCCTCACAATCTGAACCTGCTTTCAAGGTAAATTATTTGCAGCTTCACTAACGTATAAAATACTACAACGAAAAACCAGAGCGCATGCATTTCTGGACTTCAGAATTAGCTTTTGGAGATTTTTGACTCGTTTGGTGTCATTAACTCGCATCGCTTTCCACAATCGGTGCTGTAGTCGTCCAAGAATCTTTCGGAATTTCTTCCAAGGCAATTCTTTCTAAAGTTCACTATTTCTATTACTAGTCATGTGTATAACTATACTTTATTACTTCATGTGTTCTGATTGCTAAGGGAGCAATTATATAATTTTTAAAGCTCTTGGAATTGATTGGAACAAAATTTGGGTATGATGACAGAGGGAATATAAATGATTACAGGTTGCCACCTTATGACGGTGTAGCTAAATTAAAAACATTATAAAAAAAATTGATTATTTAAAATTTGATTTAATAAATAGGATTATCAGGATTCCTCCAAATCTTTCTATTCTAGCTACTATGAATACTTCCGATAATTCTATTTACTTTATGGGATTTCTCCTGGTTATACAGGTTTTTCCTCTCACGCTAGGTATAAGTATTGCGATACACAAAATCGTCCACACAGACAGTATGGCACAATAGATCTCAATGGAACACCGATCTTCTACTATATATACTTTACACTTCAAGAAATTCTGGATGTAGTTAAACAATTACCACCATCTGAAAATAATATTTGAACCAACATCTATGGTTAGATATTTTTAAAGGTGATTATGTCTAAGCCTCATTGTTGTTCGTAGTTGCGCTAAATTCACACTTAGCGCAACTGCAAGCCAAATTAAATAACTTTGCTATGTGTTTTGTTACAAAGAAAAACAGAAGGCATGCAGAAAACTCGACTCATTACAGAAAACTGGTATGTACCAGATGCGGCAATTTTCAACAAGGGCTGTCTCATCCAGCGAAGACGCATCGAAGCATTACGGATATCATAATTGATGGAATGCTGCAATCTACCAAAATTACACAATGGGAACGTTAATTTTGTTCATCCCTACTTCCACGGAAAAAGAGATCGCTATCTTCCTTTCTTCTCTCATCTGTGTTTAATTATAGAGGTGCTATCATCAAACACAGAAACAACAGACAGACTAGAAAACTCGCTAATTACCAAAGTTTAGAAAGCTGACAGGAATATGTATTATTTTTATAAGATGAAATCACAGTAAAGATTTATCTTCAAAATCCTCAAGAAAATTGTTCAGTACAAACTTAAGCAAGGATGATGACATAGAATTAAACTCAGCAGGGTTAAATCTAACAATGATAGATATTTAAGAAGGTATCCTCACTCTCTAAGGTTAAATAAATCATGCAAGCAGCTTTACGCATTACAACTAAAGTTTTACCTGGAAATAAGATAGAAATCGAACTTCCAGAAGCTGAGATCGGCGATAGCGTTGATGTATTTGTCATCTTGCCTTCAAAAGCTGAACATAAACGTCGTTCAGCAGTAGATATTCTTAACAAGTTACCAGGAAGACAGCTTTTCAAGACTACTGAAGAAGTAGACAAATATCTTAAAGAGGAACGGGAATCATGGGAGCGCTAAATATTCCAGCTTCTAGCCTGGTATATGTAGATACATCAATTGTGATCTATAGCGTAGAAAAGTTTCCTGAGTATGTGCTACTGCTTGCACCTCTATGGTTAAGGCTGCAAGCAGGAGAAATTGAAATTGTCAGCAGTGAACTAATTTTGATGGAAAGTTTAGTTTTACCCCTGCGAAATTCTAACTCCATTTTAACTAACGCTTATGAGCTGCTTTTGCTCTCATCAGAAATGCGACTCATTCCTATCAATCAATCAATACTGCGACAAGCCGCAAATCTTAGAGCTACAACTTACCTAAAAACACCGGATGCTATTCATGCAGCAACCGCCTCATCTGTTAGCTGTAACCAATTTATTACCAACGATAAAGGCTTTCGTAATGTTTCCGGTTTACCTGTTGTCATCCTCAACGAAGTCTTAGCGTCTTGAAACCTAGATATAGCGTGTTACACTTTGTCAACGCACCTTACTAAACTTATTTAGTCAGATCGCTCTGGCTTAGGTTTGTGGTTGCGTCATTAAAGCGTCTAGACTCAACGCTACCGCTCCCCACAAAGGCGCATCATCACCCAGTAAAGCTGGGACAATTTCAAAATTCACTTCAGGTAAAGCCGTCTCCCGCGCCACCTTCGTGACAACATCCCACCAAACCTTTCCCGTCTTCGTCACACTACCACCCAGCACAAACCGTTGCGGATTTATCAGGTTTGCCACATTTCCAATACCCATACCCAGCGCCCAACCACCTCGAGATAAAAGTTCCTCCGCCAAATCATCCCCAGCAGCAGCCGCTTCACTCACTACTTTCCCCGTAATCAACTCTAAATTACCTTCCACCAAGCTCCTGAGTATTTCTCCTCTTTCTCTGTGTTCTTTGTCTTGGAAAGTTCCGCTCACAGGAAGCCTCTGCGGTTCATTCTCTAAAACCTCTCTCGCATCCTGCGCTATATAAGGTCCTGACGTCAAGCGTTCCACACATCCCCGCTTCCCACACAAACACATAGGTCCTGAAGGATCTACAACCATATGCCCAATTTCACCAGCCATCCCTTCCGCACCTTGCCAAGGCTTACCATTAAGTATCCAACCACCCCCTACACCAGTACTGATAGTAATGTAAAACAAGCTATCATATCCCTGACCTGCACCAAAGCGATGTTCGCCCAATGCGGCGACATTAGCATCGTTGTCCACACGAGTCGGAACGCCAAACTCTTCTGCTAACAAATCGCGTAAGGGAACATTTTCCCATCCAGGGACATGATGGGATAGTCGCACTTTCCCAGTCGTTGCGTCTACTGGTCCGCCAAAGCTGACACCGATCGCCGCAGGTTTGACTCCTTGCAACAGCGAATGAATGAGCGATCGCATAATTTCCAAGTCAGTATTAGCATTTGCATTTCTTGGTGACAATGCACGTTCATAACCCAGCCATTCCCGAGAACCTACATTTGCGATCGCCGCCGCCTGCTTAGTTCCACCAAAATCGAGTGCTAATAATAATGTCATACTATGAATGCCAATGGCTAATTGTCACTCTTCTATTACCCATTACCCATTACCAAGTCAATAAATTGTTGCAATCGTTCATAATGCGACCCTTTCCAATAAATTTGCTCACAGTTTTGGCAACGATGAAATTCATTTGTATGCAATTGAACATTTTCTGGTAGTTGGTCAAGAATGAATTCCTTCGCTACAGGTTCTAATAATCCATTGCAGCGCAAACACCGTTTAAACGGTAATACTGATTTGAATAAGTCAAAGCGTCGCAATACTTCTACAATTTGGTGCTGTGGGTCAGTATTTCTCACATAATATCCATAAGTTACTATACTCCGCATCAATAAGCCCTTATCCCGAGTGAGCAGAATTCGTTCTTGAGTGCTGGAGATGCGGGCTAATTCTTCATCCTCGTAGTCGTTACGATACAACGTATCAAAGCCCAACAGACGTAAAGATGTCATTAGTTTACCCAGATGAATATCTAAAACGAAGCGGATGACACGAAGTGGTTTCGGTCGTACAGACATGGTTGGCGTCGTCATCGCTGTAGCAGAAATTGGAAAAACATTGATAGTATCTCCATCCTGCACAATGTAAGAAAAATCTACAGGTTTCCCGTTAACTTCAATACAATCGACTTCTGGATGGGGAACACCCAAAGACTCAATCATGTCCTTAATCGAGGTTCTCTCCGCAAAACAATGATCTATTCTCACCTGTCTTTTAGGCGGTGGGATAAAATCGTTTAGTTCTGCATAGAAGTGGAAATAAGCAAAAGCCATAGCCACAAATTATTGAAATTTTCTCCACTGTAGTGGTAACACCCACCTACTACAAAGAGTTTGTAGTAAGTACGAAGAGTTCTTGGGAAAAGGAAGACAGTCAATTCTTACTTTCTTTACGGCGATCTGAAATGCTTGCATCAGGTTTACCGAAGCAGGGGACTTCTACAACCCTCTATTCAATTTTTGCTGAGATTGGTTTAATTACAAAGTCTTAGTACAACGTTTCATAAATTCGTGACGAATTGAACCGTTTGCTGGCGAGGCTTTTAAGGACACAATAACGCTACGAACTTGTGAAATTCTGTACTTAGGTAGAATTATTGACCCCAATTTCCAAAAAAATATCAGCAAGAGCGGAAATTGCTTTTGAAACACCTAAGGTTCCCTGTACACTTACCTTGGTAACATGATCAAATATGACACAAAAAATCTGCAACTCAAGAGTTCTTGCAATGCTGCGACAGAGTCAGTATTTGACAAATATGCTGTATCTAGTCTCTGGCTTGCTTGTAGTGAGGGTTGCAACGTGTAGTACGTAAAATTTATATACGATTCAGATAAACACTGCCAATGTCATTGCAATTACCTTTCGTTAAGTATTTGTCCCGTCTACTGTTGTGCCTATCTAGTTGTGTCGTATTTTCAGCTATTGATAGTGTGCTGGATTCATCTCCTAGTTCTGCTGCAGAACAAATTATTGTCAGATACGGTTTATTCGAGCAATCACTACCTGTGGCGGATTTACGTAAATATGCGGAAAAAAGGCAAGCTTCTTCCGATCTCAAATCCTTTCTGCATTACATAAATCCAAAACAACAAAAAATGTTACAAGAGGCACTACAAATAAAAATGTCTCTTGATATCGCCGCTTTGGATAAGTTATTAGATACAAGACTTTCCAAACAACTTCTATTTGCAGCTTCTAAGGGACTTGCACGTCGTGACAAAGCTGGAGTCCCAGCACTGAGATCTGCTGTTATCTTGGGAGCAAAGTCAAAAGAAGGTTTGGGAATCATTAGCTTTCTTGAAGCATATCCTAGCAATAACCTAGTCGTTGACCTGCCAGCAGCCTTAGAAATACTGAGTCGCGCAAATTTGTATACTGGTTCCCCAAACAAACAATCACAGGACAATCTCAGTTCTACACTCTTATGGCAGCAGCAAGTGCAATATCAAACCTTTGCAACAACTAGAAAACAATACTCAGGCTGCTTGTTTGGAGACTCGATTTCTGCTGCACTGGGAAATACCCTTGGGAATGGGACTTTTAACTTTGCTTTAAATGGTCTTAGTACCGTTTCACTGGTTGAACAACTGAAGCTTTTAGCTCCTGCCAATGTGAAATGCCAAAAAGCAATTATTGCCGTTGGTGGAAATGACGCTTTGTATGGATTGAGTAAAGAACAGTTTAGCCAAAAGCTCGTTGAAGCGATCGCCTTAACTAGGAAATTGGGAACTCAACAGATTTTTCTCATTCCGGCTTTTTACTCAACAGTCGCAGCAAGCCAAGATCCAACTGTCTCGGCTCCACTTGCAAAAGTTGAGGAAATCAATGCCGTCATGAATCAAGTTGCTGCCACCGAAAAGGTTCCAGTAGAATCTGAAGGTGTACAACCTTTATATGAGAATCACGTTCTCAAAGACAACTTGACGAGTGATGGCGATCATTTAAACGCAGAAGGTCTCAAAATTTATCGACAAGCGCTTTTCAAAATTTTGGGTATTGTCAATTAAATTTTACAAAACTTTATAAATGTCATGAGTCATTTGTTTTTACTAATGACTTATGACGCACCGAAGATAGTGGGGCGACTTTCATCAGGGCAATGCGTTGCTTTGAGTGTTGCAACTGCCCGTCCTAAGAAAAACTCTGACTTGAAAATAGCAGATGGAATAACCAAAATACCTTCTTGGTTATTAGGTGCCCTCCGGAACGGATACCATCCTACGCTACACCATAATCTGTATACTGGCGCTTGTAAGGAGCTTGCAAACCCAATACAATATCAGAGGGTGGTACCCCCATCATCACTAATTCCTCTGCTGGATTGCTATCAGGTAATCGCAGAGGCGTTTAAAAAGCTTTTGATTTCAATTGCTATTTTTTTGTTTTCTTTTTCTGCGGCAATAAATTTCTCTGTTCCTAAATCAAGAGCGGAAGTTGACCTCCCCAAATTTAAACTTTAATGGATCGCTCGTAATTATCCATTGTTCTTTTTGCAAAGCTTTTTTAACTGATTCATGAAAAATATCTTTTGCAGACACAGGTAGAACGAAAAGAACTAAATATCTTAGTCATAAATTCTAACACACGAGGGCTGATGCTTGTGAAGCATATTGAGCCAACACCACAGCTATTAGCTCGTGGTGTTGGCTTAAGTTGGCAGTGGCGGTGTGACGTGCTTTTTGACGCTCCCACCCCCAATACGGTTCGGTTAAGAAATTTGTTCGTTAAGGCAGGCTGTTTTTGTGCAGGGGTAGAAGAGAAGCAGGGCGGGAAAGAAATAATTCTCCAATAACTCTTTCCTCTCCTGCTTATCCGAACCGTATTGCTCCCACCCCTCTATGGAAGGTCCTCGTGGGGAAGTCAGGGCTTATATCTCTTCTTTTTGCCCAAATACTGCTCAGAAATGAACCCAGCTGATTGATGAGCAACCCTTAAGACATTCAAATTTCCTGGTGCAAGATATGAGCCTCCGACTAGCGGCTTACGTCACTAGCAACAAATGAAAGAAACACATTTGTATTCATTCCATGAAAGCCTTGCTGTGTATGGGTTATAAAATGTGTTTCTTGAGAGTAGGGAAATTTACTTCTCCCCCCTTTTGCAGTCAAACGAAAAAAAAAGCAGAAATAGTGGCAATTTTGTAATAAATTTAGTATCATGGTTCATTGGGTGAGAAGCTCAATGGCTGAGCAGTGGACTCTTAATCCATTGGTTCTAGGTTCGACTCCTAGGTCACCCACTTATAAATCCAGGATCAGTGCATCTCAAACCTTATTGACACGGTAGTTTTAGGGTTAACCCAAAACACAAATTAAGTTTAAAATTACCTCACTGAAATCAGTGCGAATTGACATTTGCACCTTTATGTAATTTAAAAACATAAAAAGCTATTTGACTCATGTTTTTTCAATCATTTACGACAATTCATTCTATTTTGGATGAAATATAGATATTAAGATAGAGTTTTGAGCTTTTTGTCTGTATTGAGAGCTACAAAATTAGATGCGCTTACCCTGTGGAAGTGATAACTATGACGCAAACACAATTTGAGCCAAAAATATTTACCTTTGATGAATTTATCGCATGGTATCCAGAAGATTCACTCTTCAGATACGAATTACATAATGGGATGATTGTTGAGATGCCTAAACCGCGAGGGAAGCATTCAAATCTAACAGGTTTTTTAATTGAGAGATTACTTATAACTATTAGAGAAATAGGCAAAGGAGGAATTTGGACTATCCCCAGAGAATCAATTGTTAAGCCTAGTAGAGAATCTGGCTACGAACCGGATATCATTGTTCTAAATCAAGAAACTATCGGGTCAGAAACTCGTTGGGAAGGCGAATCAATTATCCAAAATGCTACTTCTGTCAAATTAATAGTTGAGGTAGTTAGTAGTAACTGGCGTGATGATTACTACGATAAACTTCGTGATTATGAAGAAATGGAAATAGAAGAATATTGGATTGTTGATTATGCTGCCTTAGGAGGCAAGAAATTTATCGGGAATCCCAAAATACCGACAATCTCTGTTTTTGTCCTAATAGAGGGTGAATATCAAGTAACTAAATTCACTGGTAACACTCAAATTATCTCTCCGGCTTTTCCTCAATTCAACTTGACTGCTCAACAGGTTTTTGATTTGGCTATAGTTAAATTTTAAGTGAACTACGAACTACGAGTGCGCGAGAAGCGACTTGACACCATTGCTGTTCCATAAGTTCTGGATTTGAAATTAATCCAAAATTTCTATCTTCCGTAGTAAACCCTGGCATTAGCGAATCCCTGTTTTTGCAGATAGTTGTTCCATGCTTCTGCTTCTAAGTACTGGTTAAAGGGTCCAACTGCTACGTGCAACCCTTGAGGATGATTTCTGGCACTTACATTTGTATTAAATCCTACACTACGCCTAATTTTATTTTCCATGAAGGGTAAGTCTTGTGATTTAACAGGAATGGCAACATAGTAAGACTTAGACTGATGCCGGACAAAATCGTTTTGACTAGGAGAGTAGCTGATTTCCTGCCTGTTAGAGAAGCTGACCAACCGTGCATCATTTATACCATAAGACCGAAGTTGCTTAAGACGCTCCTTCGCGTTGGATTCTCTGTTAAAAACTCCTGCTTGAATGATATAACGTCCTTGAAACCTGCGTATATAGGCTCCTGGTTCAATCTGATATACTTGTTGCAATCGTTGGAACTTATTACTATCTACGTAAACCAAGTAGCGTCCATTGCGGCTATTTTGATGTGTTGGCCAAACTTGTTCGTCTGTGTAGCGTCGTCTATTTCGGTTGTTTTGATATGACGGCGCTGCTTGGAACTCGATGAATCTTTGGGGAGTCGTATAACCTGGTGAACTTGTTGGCAACGCAGGTAATAAGTTATCACTTGAACCAGTGCCTGGAATAGGTGGGGCAGGTGGTAAATTTTGATACACAGAGGGTCGTTGAGACAGCAAAACGTCTTTTGTGTTGATTTGCGCTTTTGCTGGGGTAGGGTAGGAAATCAGAGCTAAACATCCTCCTAATATTAGAGGAATCATCGATTTAACGGTAAAATAGCTGGGATTGGAAGAGAAAATATTCATCTTACAAGTAATCAGCTAAAAGCTGGTATCTTAATATATAATAGGAGTTGTGCATTGACATAACTCTGATTCCATGCATTTACAATAATTTAGATCTAATACCAAGTTGTATTTGGAGATCGGTTATCAGTTTTTAGCTGACTGCTGATTGCTAAAAAGTATAAAAAGACTCTTTCAAGAGGCTGGTATAAATCCTTTCTTGAGAAAATTCCTAAATAGATTAAAATTATGTAATTCCATTGACTCACAATATTGTCAACTTGTACAGTACGTGAGTTGTAAATAAAAAGAAAATCTAAAATTAGTTGGTGTTAGCTTAGAGGTTAGTTGCCAAGCATTCACGGTATGAACAAAGTCGTAGTTGGTCTTTCTGGTGGCGTTGACAGTTCCACTGCTGCTGCTATATTACACAATCAGGGCTATGAAGTTATCGGTCTCACCCTTTGGTTAATGAAAGGGAAAGGTCAGTGCTGCTCTGAGGGTATGATTGATGCGGCTTATCTCTGCGAACAGCTTGGCATTCCCCATCACGTTGTTGATATTCGGGAAGTATTTCAAACCAATATTGTTGATTATCTCGTAGCTGGTTATAGTGCTGGGATTACGCCTTTGCCTTGTTCCCAGTGCAATAAGACTGTGAAGTTTGGTCCAATGTTGCAATATGCTCAAGAACATTTGGGATGCGACAAAATTGCCACAGGTCACTATGCCCGCATTATTCATGACCCAACGACTGGACGTTATCAGTTGCATCGGGCTTTTGATCGCAATAAGGATCAGTCTTACTTCCTCTATGACCTTTCCCAAGATTTATTAGCGGCATCTGTATTTCCACTAGGAGAAATACAGAAAACAGAGACTCGTAAAATCGCTGCCGAATACGAATTAAAAACTGCTGATAAGCCAGAAAGTCAGGACTTGTGTTTGGTGGAAACAAACGGCTCTATGAAAGCGTTTCTTGATAAATATCTTGTCCCCAAGCAAGGAGATATTGTTGACACTGGGGGGAAAATCCTCGGCAAACATGATGGTGTCCATCACTACACGATTGGACAGCGCAAAGGATTGGGGATTGCTGCGGCAGAACCACGGTGTGTCATCGGCGTAGATGCAG
>JAQYWP010000238.1:7759-9924 GCA_029379285.1 Rhizonema sp. PD38 | reverse complement strand
TAAATTTACCAATAATTATGATAATGATAATCAATATATCATACACATCAGATTAATAATGTTACAATTCCATTGCAAAAGCATAGGTGTAGCGAACTGCAAACAGAAACGCTTCAAACCGCAAACAGGGCGATTTTGAAACCACATTAAGGTTCTTGTCCAATTTTGGTGATCAACACCGGAACGCGTTTTAAGGCAGCTATGCTGAAGGAGGAAAAAGAAACCCTCAAATTCCTTCGCCCTGGCTTGCTCAAACCACTGCTTGACCTGACCTGCATTCCGGAAGGGAGGACTGACGAAGGGTCTTGCCATCAATGGCAATCACCTGTCCACCAAGGATAGTGGCAATACTTTCCAGCCATTGAAGGAAGCATTGCTGTAGCTGTTGGGAGTCGAGGCGGGCGAAGACTCGAGCAAAGGTATCATGGGAAGGAATACCGTTGGGTATAGCTAAAAACTGCTTGAGCCATTCCTGTTTGCCTTGTCCAAACGTTTCAATCGCCTGCCAGCTGTCAGCTTCAACTCGCTTGAACTGCAAAATCTTTGCGATCGCAAACTTTGATATTTTGAGTTGAAGCAGGATTAATGAATGTCCACTCCTCGGTATCTAGACCAAAGTCATCAACATCTACAAATGCAAGACCATTGAGCCAAGGAGCGGTTAAACCTTCCATGATGTTTCTGACCTGGAACAATAGTTGCTTAAAGCTTTTTTTTAGGGATGCCACTGGCAACCAGTCTACCAGATGCCAGATGAGAGCATTTGCATCTGATTCCAAGTAACTTGTGAGAAAATCTCTTAGGCCATTTTTCTGTACAGGAGTCCACTCCTTAACTGCTTTAGTTAGGCGAGAGCTATCTCTGTCTACGAGTTGCTCAATTTCCTGCCAATTTGCAGCTTTTTTTAGGGCATCTGAAAGGAGTTCATAATCAACCTCAACGGACGCAACTGCCGCACCATTAGTGGCTTGGGAACAGTCAGATTTTTGGTTATTGTTGGTTTCGGAATTAAGGGATGCAACTGATTGCACTTTTTGGATTCTATGATATTCAATCCAAGCTAGACCTGGTTGACCTTCATCAATGAAAGCCCCTAGCTTAGTTAAACGAGAGATTGTGCCTGTAAGTGTCACATTTTCTATCTTCCACTGAACAGTATCACCCAGGCGCAAACCATAGTCAGCGAAGATTTCTTCAGAGAGTGTTGCCTGCGCCGCCACTGCTTCTTCAAAAGAGATTTCCTGTAGGTATGCGTGTAAAACAAGGGTCCATTCCTCGCTTTCAAGCCGACTAACATGATGGTAGACGGGTCCTGCGGTGATAAGTTGAACGACCTCCCCCTCCCAATCGTTCTTCGTTTTACCTACGAGATAAAGAGTTTGCTGTGGTGTGGGAGAAGCTTCTGAAGTGAGGGGACGTTTACTTGGGCTATCTACCTCTGTCTCTCCATTCCCGAAGCTCACGAGGCTGCAAGCCAAAAAGTGCAAATTACTTAACCCAACAGTATTAGCTTCAGTTGGTGTAGTATTTTCGCTCTTAATTTCCTCCACCCAGTTTCCAAAGCTCATTCTACTCTCGCCATCATGACGGGTAACGATGAGTTGTTGAATCTCACCAACGCTCCCTTGAACGGATTCAATCAGGACTGGTTTGCTTTGACACCACCGTTCAAATGTGGGGACGACTGAGTTGGCAATGACTTGATCGCCTGGAATCCAACCCAGCATGTAGCGCTCTGTGGGTGGAGTAAGGGAAGAAAAACGTGTAGAAACTTCTTGTTGAGGTTCTGGCGCGATGCTTTGGGACTGAGCCTCCAGATACTCATGCAATTCAGCAGTAGCAACTTCATATACAGTCGGTTGTTCAATAGCAGGGGAGGGGAAGGTGGTATCAGGTTGTGGAGCCACTATTGCAGCCAGCGTTTCTGTCGCACTTGGTTCAATGACATCCACCAAAAGCGGTACTTCATTATGAAGGGCTGGATTATAAGTCCGGTTCGGGGGAGCAATTCTTGACTTTAACCATTGGTGGGGAGGTAAACCCGATTCTCGCCAATCCCGCTCGATTTCAACAGCTTCTGGTCCTCCTGGAACCTCTATTCTCAGCTTGCCAACGCCACCTTTTTGATTACCAATGAAGCGAACCGGCTTATTCTCTTTGGGCGT
>JAQYWP010000238.1:0-7749 GCA_029379285.1 Rhizonema sp. PD38 | reverse complement strand
AAGTTTTTTCATCTTCTGCGCCACGGATAGCTGAGTGTCGTCATCGGTAATTGCATCTAAGGCTGCTTCATTTCTCTTTTGCCCTAACTGTATGAGCATGTGTATGCCCAATCTACCTGCCATAACTGAAGGAATGAAGTCAGCTACTTCTGCCATTTTGATCAGCTTTACTGCCTGCGTCTTTTCGAGACCTTTTTCAACCATTAGCTTAGGAAACTTTTTCTTACCCAATGCCTGAACTCCTGCTAGTAACCGACCTGCATCTAGCAAATCATTGTTCGCGCTTTCATATAAAGCGATCGCTCTTACCATCATTTCTGCTACGGTAAGTTCCGCAGTTGCTGCGGTTTCGGCTGTTGGGACTACAGATAAGCCAGGGGGTGGTTCTAATAATGTCGTCATGCTAGGATTTATCCTGAAAGTTTTATTTGGTACGCTCTACAGCAAAAACGATAGGGCGTTTTTTTTGACCAGTATTATGCTGCTTTGTTTTCGCTGTGGATACGCATGTTCGCAGCTTGGAGCGCATAGGCGAGAGACAGTTTGTGATACTCAGGTATTGCAGAAAAATTTAGATCACTTCCCCACTTCCTCACCGAGCATTCTGTCACCCCTAGAACTTGTGACAGAAGTTTGATGCACTGTCCACGATACCCTACATGAGTCTCTTGATCAGCTATCTCTCCAGCTGTCAAGCGGCTTAAGCCAAACCAAGCCTGACAGAATTTTCTTGGACCTACTCCTTCCTTGGGCAACGCTTCGATTGTGAGCATCAATCATTCTCTCCTTGAGAAATTGGCAAAACATGCGGGGATCTACACTTTTCGTGAATCATTCTTTTAGACTGAGTATGATTCCCTCCTGAGAAAAATTGCACATATTTATAAATTATCACATTTGTCTGTCATTGTCCGACAAAAGATGACATTTACTCAAAAAGTCTGTGAATGGATAAAATCTAGGGATGACCATACCCAAGCGCGACCGAATTACAGTTCAAATAAACCAAGAGATTCGAGATCTCTTGGAGCAACTGCATGGCACGGAAGAACTGAAATCTCCACTAGTGCGAAAGTCGTTGCATTTGGGGCTAGTTTTGATAACTTTGGCCGAGAAACTTAAGTTGCCTGTTCCCAAGCCGAACGAATTACTGAGTTGGCTGAACGATTACGGATTTACTCCGACTTCAAGTAACACTCGCAAGAGCACAGTGGAAGAATTCGTAAAAAATCTATCTAACGGGAATAGACCGAGTAATACTGACTTGGCATTGCTAGCAAAAGAGCTTGACATGGACGTAAAACACTTAACTCGAATTCGTGATGCCGTTATTGAAAGTAACAGGAAAGCTAAAGGAATTTCAAACTGAGTAAATTTCAAGGCTTTGCTGCCTTGTCAAGTAGAGCGATACAGACAAGCCTGTGACGCCATGAAGACCAAGCTTTGTTTGCAACCTAAAGGGCATAAGTCAGAGCTAGTTTATGGTGCTTTTTTTGGGCATACGAGCAAAATTCAAGTCATCGCAAGAGCGGCGGAAAGAGCATTCAGCCACACCTAGCCTAGCACCTGTGCCAGCAGCTTTACGCACTGACTGCGATAACCTGTTTGGGTTTCTCAATTGGTTATTATTTCCCGTTGCTTTGCAGTTAATCCCAAACCAAACCTGGCAAAACTCTCTCGGTTCTATTCCATATTCCCCTCAAGAACCACATTAAATCTGTCGAAACTGAGCGATCGCATAGAACGCCTCCGTTCTGATTCTGCTTGGAAGAAATTGAAATTAGCGCAGTATTGAAGGCGAGGCTTGGTTTTGATATTCCAACCTACCGAAAAGGACTTGAAGATGTTAGGCACTTTAGAAGCCTGATACCTCAGTCAACTTACAATTTATTACACAAAAATATTGATGCTATAGGTTTGAATACTAGTCAGACTGCAACCTTGATTCTGACTTATTTCGCGTATGATGCTACAGTAGAACAAATTTATCATCAATTTATACGTGATATCACGGAAAAATTTCAAGTGACTGAGCAAGTTGTCGAGCAAACCATCGATATCCACCTCAAGCTGAAAGCAAGAATGAATAGATTAAATCTGAAGCTTGCAGGCGATCCTGAAGCAGAAGCAGAAAAACTTCCATAATTCCTCATAAATTCGCCAATTCTGACCGGAGACGGAGCGTTTCCAGTTCCGCTCTTGAGTGCTGAATTCTTACATAATATTTTTTAATTAACATGAATGTTCAAATCAGTTTTTCATCAATAATCGAATCAGATGTATGTCGCACCGCAGTAGTAATGGCTGCAAAACGAGCTATCGAAACAGAAAGACCAGATCGATTATTTGATGACCCCTTCGCCGCGCAACTAGCTGGTGATGCGGCAATTAATCTACAAAAAGAATGGCTAAAGAAAACCCAAGACTCTGCAAGCCTTTTAAAAGTACAGTTTGTAGCAGTTCGTACAAAGTATTTCGATGATTTCATCATGGAAGTGATGTCAAAAATTCATCAGGTAGTAATCTTAGGATCGGGTTTAGATACAAGAGCATATCGGCTATCTTTCCCACCAGAAACACAATTATACGAAATTGATTTACCAGAAATTATTGATTATAAGCGAGAGATTCTTAAAGAGATTCCACCAAAGTGCCGTTATCATACAATCGCAACAGACCTCAAACAGCCTTGGTCGCATTTGCTTTTACAACATGGATATCAATCAAATGTTCCCACAGTTTGGCTTTTAGAAGGACTTCTGATGTATCTTGATGAAACTTCCGTTCATCAATTGCTTTCGACAATCGGCGAATTAAGTCCTACTGGTAGCTACTTAGGCGCTGATTTGGTTAGTGTAAAGTCGTGGCAGATTGGTTCTCAAAATAGCAAAGCTGTAATTAGCGGTCACTGGCGATTTGGAACGGATGAACCAGAAGAATTATTTGCTACTTATGGGTGGGAGACATCAGTAATACAACCAGGGGATCTCCGTGCGAACTACGGACGGTATACCGTTGAACTAGCACCACGAGAAATTCCCGGAAAAAGACGTTCCTATTTGGTTGTAGGAGAGAAGACATACGGTTTGGTTAAGCGCTAACTAGTATTAAGTACAGAAAACGAGAGGGTTTTCCATTGGACTCCAGCCCTCCTATGTATTGACTTCTTGGAGGGAAACTTCGCTCTGGTTTTTTTTGACTACACAGAGATTGCTTCTTCCTTCAGGTTCACCGAATCTGCTCATCCAAGATTTCCATTGCTGAAACTCCTCCTTCGTGTACTGCGACAACCATTTAATTTAGATAAGCATTTTCTCTGAAAGCTAGTCTTTGAAGGAGCATTATTAAGGGTTAGTGAGGTTAAGATAGTAAAAATGTTTTCAGCCTCTTGTCAGTAAAAATGCTAAATGAAGATTACAAATGGAAGCGGTTCTGGTGTCCTCGGTCAAGTCGCATTAATCTAGCTGATGGTGGTTATCTATACGATCCAGAAGCCGAGTTGGGAAAAGTATACAATCCTGATTTAGTAACCTTCGAGGTCATATCCAATTTACCTTGTTTAGTTATGTTAGGTGAACCAGGCATTGGTAAAAGCAGTACCTTAGAATCAGAACAAGACAAAATAATCAACAAGATTGAAGCAGCAGGGGATCAAGTTCTTCTGTTGAATCTCCGCTCATATAGAACACAGGATTCGTTAGTCGAAGAATTATTTAAAAGTTTAGAATTTACTAATTGGCTAAAGGGTACGCATCAGTTGCATATTTTTCTAGATAGTCTTGATGAATGTCTGCTACGGATAGATACCGTAGCAACACTATTGGCTGACAAGTTTAATCGAAGAGAAATTCGTAGTAAAGCTGAATGTTTATATCTTCGTATTGCTTGCAGAACTGCTGTTTGGCAAGCAGTTCTAGAGGAAGGACTGAAGCAACTTTGGGGTAAAGATAATGTAGGAATTTATGAATTAGCTCCACTTCGGCGCGTAGATGTGAGAGAAGCAGCAAAAATTGAAGGCATTGAAAATCCTGAAGTATTTATAGAAGAAATTAACAAAAAGAACGTTGTACCTTTGGCTATTAAACCAATTACATTAGAATTTCTTATCAAAACTTATCGTAGATCCGGTAGTAAATTTTCTCCTAATCAAAGGCTGCATGAACTTTATCTTGAAGGGTGTCTTTGGCTTTGTGAAGAAAGGAATAAAAGCCGCATTTCATCAAAATTAAAAGGTGATTTTCAGCGGCAACAACGTTTAATTATTGCAGCTAGGATTGCAGCTATCACTATTTTTGGCAACAGATTTGCTATCCGGACTGGTATTCAGGGTGATGTTCAAAATGATGACGTGCTTATTGAGAAGATATGCCAGGGAACCGAAAGTGCTGATGGTAGAGAATTTGAAATTACTGAAGAAGCTGTTGAAGAAGTATTAGATACTGCTTTATTTTCATCTCGCGGTGAATTAAGTCGTATGGGATGGGCACATCAAACCTATGCTGAATTTCTAGCAGCATGGTACTTAGTTCAACATGAAACACATTTGAATAAAGTAATGAGCCTAATTGTTTCACCTGGAGATTCCGAACGTAAGTTAATTCCCCAGCTTCATGAGACAGCAGCATGGTTAGCTAGCATGAGGACTGATATACTTCAGGAAATTATGAAGACCGATCCTGATGTTCTGTTGCGAAGCGACTTACCCACAGATGCAGATATTCGAGCAGCAATAGTTGATAACTTATTGAAACAGTACGAGCAAGGAAGGTTATTTGATACAAGTATAGATAATTACTTAAGATACGAGAAGCTTAAACATTCTAGGCTAGATGTGCAATTGCGTCCATATATTCAGGATTCAAGCAAGCCAATTGATGTACGAGATGCAGCGATAGACATTGCTGAGGCTTGCGAGGTACATGAACTTCAGGAAGAGTTAGCGAACCTAGCACTTGATTCATCCCAATCAATTTACCTCAGAGTTAATGCTGCAAAAGCAATCTGCACAGTGGGTAATGCAAACACAAGATTGCGATTGAAACCTCTGGCTTTTGGTCAGCTTCCAGAAGATGAGGATGACCAACTTAAAGGTTATGTTTTTAGGGCGCTTTGGTCAGACAATTTAACAGCAGAAGAATTGTTTAATTCTATAACACCGCTTAAGAAGAGAAACTTTGGAGGAGCGTATCGAGTATTTCTTAACTTTGAAGTCATACTAAAATTACAGCCAATTGATTTAGTAGTCGCTCTCAACTGGGTTGAAAAGCAAGGTCTTAGATGCTGTGGAGATTCATTTGAAAGACTTGCAGACGTGATCCTCCTAAAAGCTTGGGAACATTTTGACTTACCTGATATAGTAGAAAATTTTACTAAAGTAGCTTTTATACAGTGGAGAGAGTATCAGAGAGTTATAACTCACGGTAACGAACTAACAGCACAATTTAAATCATCACTTGTTAATAATGTTGAGAGGCGGCGCAAACTAATTGAGCAGGCAGTTCTAGTAGTTTCAGAATCTGGAGAAGATTCATATTCTTTAGTGAGTTATTTAACAGAAAATATTATTCAGAATGAAGATGTTTTATGGATGCTTATAAAACTTCAAAATGTTGAATCTCAAGAAGAGCGAATTTGGGCAAGGCTAATACAGTGGAAATTTAACCGTCAAAATGCGAAACAGATAGATGCTATTCTCACAGCTACTCAAACCAATCATATCTTGCGTGAAGAATTCGCATCTTATTTCTCAACAATTGATTTAGACTCAACCGAGGCTGAAACGCTGAGATCTGACTATCCAAGAATGAAAGAGCAGCAGAACCGTAGACAAAACCCTTTTCTAGATCCACCACCTAAAGAGCAAGTACTTCTATTTTTGAACCAAATAGAGTCAGGGAATCTTTCAGCTTGGTGGCAACTCAATAGGGCGATGGCTCTCAAGCCAGATAGTCAATTCTATGAAAAAGATTTGGAATCAAATTTAACTACACTTCCTGGATGGCTAGAAGCTGATACAATAACTCGTCAAAGAATCATTAACGGTGCTAAAAAGTATATTCAAAAATACAATCAAGTAGCTGACGATTGGATTGGGACAAACACATATGATTTATCAGAATTAGCAGGCTGTAGAGCCTTACAGTTGCTTCTTCAGGAAATCCCAGAATTTTTAGACACCCTCTCACCTGAGTTATGGCGAAGATGGGCATCTGTCATTGTTGGCTTTCCCCACAATAACCAACGAGAACATTACTATACGGAATTAGTTAAACGGGCATATATAAATGCTCCTTGTGAAACACTCAATACGCTGGTGTTCATTATTGACAAGAAGAATGAGGAACAACATAGTGACATATTTATTTTTGATAAATTTGAGAGATGCTGGGATGAGCGTTTCAAAGCTGCTCTTCTAAAAAAGGCAAAGGATACAGCAATTAATTCTAAATTTATGGGACAGCTAATTGAAATACTCTTGAAGCATGAATCGACTGGAGCTAGAGAGTTTGCTCAAACGCTGGTCACTTTCCCACTAACCTCAGAAGAAGCATATCAGAAAGCAGTTGTCGCCGCCAAAATATTAGTCGAATGTGCAGAACCTAATAGCTGGATAGTAGTTTGGTCAGCTATTCAGCAAGATACAGACTTTGGGCGAGAAGTATTTGAAGAAGTTGCTAACCGCTACCCGCGTGGTGTCTATTTGAATCTAACCGAAAACCAGCTAGCTAACTTATACATCTGGTTAGTTTGTCAGTATCCCTATGCTGACGATCCTGATTGTAACAACGAGGTCCTTACTCACAATCTGGGCAATAGAGAGAGCATTACTAGCCTAAGGGACGGTATTCGCACACAACTAAGGGAAACTGGGACATCTCAAGCTTGTGTTGAGATTAAGCGCATTATCGAGCAGTTTCCTAAACTGACGTGGCTTCAAAGAACGTTACTAATTGCTCGGAACGTTATGCGACGCAAAACTTGGCATCCACCTCAACCAGAGCAGATTCTTCAGATAGTGAGCACAAAAGAGTCACACACTATCAAAACAATTTTAATCTTGGCATCAAGCCCGGTTGATCAGGCAAGATTACGTCTCTTGGAGGAAATACGAGAAGTTAGTGAGGGGTTACGTCGCTCTCAGAAGCGAGATCAATTCAGACTAGAGACGAGATTTGCTGTTCGGACTGATGATTTGCATCAAGCCTTATTAGATACTGCTCCACAAATTGTCCATTTCTGTGGACATGGATCTGGAGATGAAGGACTGGTGATAGAAGATGAAGACGGAAAATCAAAACTAGTGAGTACAGAAGCGCTTACGAGTTTATTTGAACAGTGTACTGAACATGTCGAATGTGTTTTACTCAATGCTTGCTCTTCTAAAGTGCAAGCAGAAAAAATTGTTCAACATATTGACTATGTTATTGGGATGAGTTGTGCATTTGGAGATACTGCTGCCATTAAGTTTGCTAAAAGATTTTATGATGCTCTTGGGGCAGGAAAGTCTATTGAAGATGCTTATAAATCTGGTCGTGTTGCAATTCAGTTAGAGAATATTCCAGAACACTTGACTCCGAAATTGTATAAGAAACAATCTAGCAATCTGACGAGGTAAATATCTATTTTATGTGGATAAGCGATCGCCACATCCCCAATCAGCAATCTGGTAACTTTGGCGAAGGTCAAGCCGTCGGGCAGTGATCGCGGGTTTATGGGAATTCCCATAACGGTGTAGGCATTATCCTGATC
>JAQYWP010001247.1 GCA_029379285.1 Rhizonema sp. PD38 | reverse complement strand
ATCATTCTTCTTAAACGTCTGTACAACTAGCTACATTTTTAGATGCGCTTACCCTGTAATATGATGTCCGTTCAATTAATAATGTGTAAAATAACACCACCCTCAGTTCCTGTCCACAAGCGGGGAAGAGGGAAAAGCGCAGCCAGGAGCGAGGTAGAGTTCAGACGGCATTAATGTTAATTTACCGGATAGAATATGACTCTTTAAAGTCACAACTATACAGAAATAGCTCTAGAGGGAAACTCCGAACGTTCAGAGTATTTAATTAGACTTTTACTCAAATATTAAAAGGTTTCATTTACACACGAAAAGACGCTTGAGAGTTTTGCTCACCCAAGCGCTACTCTGTATAAAACAATACCAAATCATCGTTTTGCTGCAACATTTGGAATCCACAATACCTTATTAATTAGGGACATTGTCAAGAAACCTGTAGCAAACACATGGTGAAGTGGTATCACTCCTTGCACTTATCTAAAATATCTTTTCTGGTGTCTCAAAGGGAATTACCTGAGTGACAGTTTTTTAACTGACACTGGTAGTATGTATCAGTGATTTGTAGTAATTTTAGCAAATCCTACTTAATGCAGCTTTTTGAGCGTTGGGTAGCAGGGTAGAGTTTCTTGCTGATATCCATACTAATTAATTACTAGACTGATTGGAGATTTCCGGATAAAGTTCCGTGCGTTTTCCCACCTTGAGAAGAAAAGAGGAATTAATGCTTTAAGGTAATCACCAAAACAGTTCTAAGTGCTGAGGAGCCAGCGCTGTGCACTCATAGAAGTCGTAAGGAAAAGCCAGTGCGAATGACGGCTTTCCCGCTACTAGGCATAGGAGCGTTGGTTTCCGTAAGGACGAACTACGTTCGGTTCTCCAACGCTCCTATGCCTGCACTGGCTCTCCGTCTTCTTATTCTTCGGAGACGCTCCCTTGAACAGCACTCTCTCCGGTTGAGGCGAGGAGCGTTGCTGAGTAAAAAATCAAATTAATTGCAAGAGCGCACGAGCGCACTCCTGACGGTTAGACAACTGTCGTCTTGGCTGCTAGCTGATCACAAGCCAGCCAAAAGACAGTAATCGCTAACGAGAGTTACCGATGACGGCACTGCCAAAAATTTTATTATCTGAGTGAATTGTTAAACCTTGTAAAGCCAGTTGCCTGGAACGTCCTTCTCCACCTACACTAGCTGCTAGATGGATAAACCATGCATGTGAAAACTGATAGCGGTAACTCCAATCTCTTGAAATTGTTGCTACTGGTTATTTCCTTACCCTTAACAATATCTCTTCAAATAAAGATATATTGTTAACATTAGTGAAAAAAGCTGAAAAGATTGAGGGACTTTTGCTGCTATGGGTCTTGTAGGCGTGTTATTGCTAAATCTCGGTGGTCCAGATAAACTAGAAGATGTTGGACCGTTCCTGTATAACTTGTTTTCCGATCCAGAGATTATCCGCCTACCCTTTCCCTGGATGCAAAAACCCCTGGCATGGCTGATCGCCTCAAGGCGAGTTCAAAAATCGCAGGAAAACTACAAGCAAATTGGTGGCGGTTCTCCACTGCGACGCATCACTGAAGCCCAAGGACAAGCTTTGAAGGAGCAGTTGCGTGTTTTGGGACAAGAGGTGAATATCTACGTTGGAATGCGTTACTGGCATCCTTACACGGAAGAGGCGATCGCTCTAATTACTCAAGACAAGATTGAACGTCTTGTAATTTTACCTCTTTATCCCCAATTTTCTATCAGTACCAGTGGTTCTAGCTTCCGGCTTTTAGAAAGACTTTGGCAAGAAAACCCTAAACTCCAACAGATTGATTACACGGTTATTCCTTCCTGGTACAAACAAAGCGGTTACCTCCATGCGATGGCTGATCTAATTGCTCAGGAAGTGAACAAATCCGAAGATCCAGATCGAGTTCATATCTTCTTCAGTGCCCACGGTGTTCCCAAAAGTTATGTTGACGAAGCAGGCGATCCCTACCAGCAAGAAATTGAGGAATGCACGAACCAGATTATGCAAACTCTCAATCGACCGAATTCTCATACCTTAGCTTATCAGAGTCGTGTGGGTCCAGTAGAATGGCTTCAACCATATACAGAGGATGCAATTAAGGAACTCGGCGACAAAGGCGTGAAGGATTTGGCTGTTGTGCCTATCAGTTTTGTCTCAGAACATATTGAGACATTACAAGAAATTGATATGGAGTATCGGGAAGTCGCTGAAGAATCAGGAATTCATCACTTCCGACGCGTGCCAGCCCTCAACACGAATCCAATATTTATTAACGCGCTCGCTGATATGGTTCTTGAGGCGTTGAAATCACCTAATCTGAAACTCTCGCAAGTCAGTCAGATGAAGAAAAAGGTGAAAATCTATCCACCTGAACGTTGGAAGTGGGGTATGACGACTTCAGCCGAAGTTTGGAATGGTAGAATCGCCATGCTTGGCTTTATTGCCTTGATTATCGAGTTGATTACTGGTCGTGGTTTACTGCATATGATTGGGATTTTATAGTAGTTAGCATCGCGCTAGCGCTATGTTCGTAGTTGCGCTTGAGGGCTGAAGCAGCGCTGAAGCGCACGGACAGATTCTTTCGGAGGGAAACCAACGCCCTTCGGGTGACGCTCGTGCCTCGCTAACGCTGCGCTA
>JAQYWP010000237.1 GCA_029379285.1 Rhizonema sp. PD38 | reverse complement strand
CTGATGGGATCTTTCTTTCCAATGGTCCTGGTGATCCTTCGGCTGTCGCCGAAGGGATTGTGGAAACAACCAAGAATCTCATTGTCAGTCAAAAACCGATGTTTGGGATTTGTTTGGGGCATCAAATTATAGCTCATGCGCTGGGAGCTGAAACCTTCAAGCTCAAATTTGGTCACCGGGGTTTAAATCAGCCAGCTGGTTTACAACGAAGAATCGAGATTACAAGCCAGAATCACAGTTTTGCGATCAATCCGGATTCCTTGCCTACCTCTGTTTTAGAAATTAGCCACCTGAACTTAAACGACCAGACTGTTGCTGGGTTAAGACACAAATCTCTCCCTGTCTTCTCCGTACAGTATCATCCAGAAGCAAGTCCTGGTCCTCACGATGCTGATTACCTGTTTGAGGAGTTTATCCAAGAAATGCGAGCTTCCCGAAAAGAGTAGGATTCTTTTTCTTCTTAGGTTATAGACAAGAGGCACAAAAACCATATATACTTGAGCGTTTACCATAACTATGAGGAAAAAATGAGGAGGGAATTATAGCTGAGCCACTGAATCTAACTGTAAGCCTGAGAGGCACTCGTGAAGCTAGAGATAACTGTCAGCTGTTCCGCCTCACAGGTTTGTTAGACGCCTTTTCTGAGCCGACATTTCGTAAGGTCCTCAGCAGCAAGATTGATGAGGGACCAAAGCATATTATTCTGGACCTATCACAAATTGACTTTGTTGATAGCTCTGGCTTAGGTGCGCTGGTGCAAATAGCCAAACATGCTCAAACTGCTGAGGGGACCTTGCAAATTGTCACTAATGCTCGTGTAACTCAAACGGTCAAGCTTGTTCGCTTAGAGAAGTTTCTCTCCCTGCAACCGTCAGTTGAAGCGGCTCTGGAAAATGTTAAGTAGTCTTGAGTGCTGGGTCTAAAAGACGAATCTAGCTATCCGATATTTACTGGATAGCTAAATTTTTATAAAAAGATAACAAAAATTATAAATTTCAAACATAATTAAAAAGCTAAAATCTAAAGAGCGACTTTTTTAGCTGCTTATGTACAGTAGACCTGCATGGTCGTTATCAGAGAGAAAGATCTCCGAAGACAGCCACCCAAATGTAGCCAGTGAGGCACGATGAACTTGTGAAATCAAAGGAGAAAGAGCTACTAGATGCACCATGTGAAACTCATGACCCTGATTTATCTAGGTGTCAACCACTGAAAGCAACCACAGAGCAATTATCTCAGAAGATTTCCCCGAACCAACTGCAACAGCTATCTCCAACTGCTTTAGCCTACTTGGGAGATGCAGTTTACGAACTGTACGTCAGAATGTTTTATCTGCTACCACCGCAAAGACCAGACACTTATCACCATTTAGTAGTGGCACAGGTGAGAGCAGAAGCACAAGCTAAAATCATGCGAGCGCTCCGTCCTCATTTAAAGGATACTGAGTTGGAAATTGTGCGACGAGGTCGCAATGCTGCCACAAAAGGTCCTAAGCGTGTCGATCCCGAAACGTATCAACAAGCAACTAGTTTAGAAACTTTAATTGGCTACCTATATATTACAGATTTTCATCGCTTAACCGAACTGTTGCAAAAACTGCATCTTGAAAAGTAGTGTGATCCCCCGACAATAGCATTCATCAGTACAGCAGGTGCTTTGAAATCAAGTAAATCGGGATACCTGCGTAAAATATCCACCCAAGAACATGCCAAATAAACCAAGAAAAATCAAGACGAATGGCGAAACGAGTAGTATGCCTATCTTAAAAATTAAGACTAAGCGTATTGTTCCCAAGTCTACTGGCGAGAGGCCCTCACCTAAGTTTTCTCGCCCATCTGTATCTAGTAAACCAAAAGAAGAGGATACTGATCTCATATACGGTCGCTATCCAGTGTTGAGTGCGTTGGAAAACCAGCGTCGTCTCAACCGCATCTGGATTACTCCCCGCTTGCGCTACGACTCGCGTTTTCACTCCTTAGTCTCACAAGCAAAGGAAAACGGCACACTCATTGACGAAGTTGAACCCAAGCGTTTAGATCAAATTACTGAGCAAGCAAATCATCAGGGTGTGGCGGCGCAAATTGCCCCTTATGACTACGTCGAATTAGACGAATTAATTGCCCAAGCAAAATCTGTGACAGATGCACCAGTCATAGTGGTGGCTGATAGCATCACAGATCCCCATAACTTGGGGGCAATTATTCGCTCTGCAGAGGCGCTCGGCGCTCAAGGATTGGTGATCCCACAACGCAGAGCATCTGGCATCACTTCCACAGTGATGAAGGTTGCTGCTGGTGCTTTAGAAAACTTTCCTGTAGCCAGAGTGGTTAACTTAAACCGCGCTTTAGAACAATTAAAAGGTGCAGGCTTCTGGATTCATGGTACTGCTGCTTCTGTTGGCAAACCACTACATACATTGAATTTTAGCGGTGCTATTGTTTTGGTAGTAGGCTCTGAAGGCGAAGGTTTGAGTATGTTAACTCAACGCTCTTGCGATGTCTTAGTCTCAATTCCAATCACCGGGAAGACTCCTAGCTTGAATGCCTCTGTAGCAGCTGGGATGGCACTGTATGAAATTTATCGCCAACGCTGGATCAACACCCTGTACTTCGATAAATAAAAAACTAGTTGAAAAAAACAGAGTAAAAGAGTATAAAGAAATGTGAAGATGAAAAGATGACAGCATTACGTTTAACACCACATACGAAATTTAGAAATAGACGAAAACCATGAAAAGCACTTTGGATAACGTTAAAGAACTGTTGATAAATGCTTTAAATAACGTTGGATTAGCTTGGTGGGTAGAAATTGTAACGCAATACCCCCATTGCACTTATTACTTTGGACCATTCCTGAATGCAACTGATGCCAAATCGGCAATCAAAGGTTACGTTGACGATTTGGAGCAAGAAGGAGCCCAAGGAATTGCTATTAATGTTAAGCGCTGTAAACCAAACATTCTCACAATTGCTGAAGACTTGGGGGAAAAGATTGACCACAAAGTAAAGCCTGTCTTTAGTGGTCAAATGTAATTAGAAGACTGCGCGCATAAGCACACTTTTTCATTAAGACTGTTGTCGTTCTGTGACTCAGGACGACCCTTATGAAAAAGTGTGCAGTGTGTGTTACTGCTTAACAGTCAAAAGGCTATTCTCTTTCTCCAGGTTAACATCTGGAGAGTAATCGTTTTATACCATATTAGGAGAATTGCGGGTGTTCTTCAAGCCATTGATCAATGTCATCTAGGACTGTTTTGGGTATTTCCCAAGGAAAGAGATGGGCAGTATTGGAGTAACATTGCCAATCGCAGTTTCTTAGGTGCCGAGATGTTTCTAAGCTAGAATCAGCTGTAATGTGACGGTCTTGAGCACCAGCAAGTACTAGACTTGGACATTGAATTTGATGCAGATCTTTAAGTCGATTGTACCCAGCTTGAATCGAGGTGTATAGTGCGTTGGTTGCCGTCTTAGAGGTTTGCAAATAGGCTGGCACTGCTTCGGTTGCAATATAGCGGTAAGCAGTGGGTGTGTGTTGTTGGATTAGGTAGCGGAAGAGCGATCGCTTGCCAAAATTCTCAATATTCCACTGCCAATTTGGTCGGATACAACTTAAAAGTGCGGCAATTCCTGTGTAAAGATTATCCTGCCAAGTTACGGGTGGATGGTTACCTATCGGTCGGGCAGCTGTCGCTACTAAAATTAGCCCAGTGATGCGTTGTGGTAGTTTGAGTGCCAGTTCCATTGCCAGAATACCACCTAAAGACCATCCCAATACCAAACATTTTTCGATGTGGAAGCGGTCTAGAAGGGTCTCTAAGTCACTTAAATGGTCATTCATGGAAAATTTTTCATGATAGCGACTTTTGCCATATCCTCGCAGGTCTGGAGCAATAGTTTGAAACCGTTTTGAGAGGTGATTAGTAAAGACAGAGAGACTAGAACCAGAACCGGGATGACCATGTAAGCAAAGAATTGGGAAGCCTTGACCTTGAACGTGGACGTGTAAGGATAAGGAAGAAGTATAACTTTGGCGATCGCTCATCTGTTGAACTTACGAATTTTCTACATATTTTTCAGCATAGTCAATCACACACATCTGCCTATAAGTTTTGTGAATTCCAAAAGCAACTCCTGCTACCTTAAAAGCCGGGTTAAACATATTATTTCTATGACCGCGATCAGGCACACCATCATCAATAATTAACTGCATGACAATATCCTGTGCCGTATTAGAACCATAACTGATATTTTCCCCAGCAATAACTTTCCAATTTCCGTAACGGCTCATACGTTTGAAAGGGTCGCTTTTGTCGCTACCATAGTGACCGATGATACCTTTGACTCCTTGATCTTTGACATGATCTCGAGCTGCTAAAGACAACCCCTTGGATGCAACTAGAGATCCTACAGGATGAACTGACTTCAAAAAAGCGATCGCCTCATCCACCGCTTTTACCCCTTCTGTTGTCTGCAAGTAAAGATGACTAGCAATTTTGACTCGGTTACCTTCAAAGCGCCGCCGATAGTTTTCTAACACAACAGCAAAAGCAGCAGGTTTTGTCCTTGCCTTATTCATTTCTACAATCACCTGTTGTTCCAGCCGCGAAAGATTTTTCCCGGTTAATGGCACTTCAGTTTGTTCTGGAGGTAGATGCACAAAAGGATTCTCACGAAAAATTACATCACACGATGAAACAAGAAAGATGATGGGAGTCAATACCCATACCATTCGATGCATAAATTGAGTAATAGGTAATGGGTTTTGGAGTTAAGAAGTTTAATTTATAAGTTATAACTCATAATTCCTAACTCCTGACTCCTGTATGGGCGGGTTTTATGAGACCCCTCTATTAAACCCGCCCCTACACACCTCTGCCTGCCTGTATCCTTATTCTTTCCTAACTCTTGTTGGGTGACTCTTGACTCACGTCAGCTGACTTCTGACTTTCGTCTCCTGTCTGCTGATTCTCGTTTGCCGACTCTTGAGTCTTGACTTCTGGCTCCGTCTGGGCCAGTGCCAAAATCTTTTCAAAATCGGCTAACTGAACTGAACCAGTGAGAGCTTGGCCATTAAGGATGAAGAAAGGTGTACCAGAAAGCCCCAATTGTTCAGCGAGACGAAAGTCTTTTTGAATCGAGGCGTCAGCAAGATTTCTATCACTATTGAACTTATCTAAATCCAGATTCAATTTTTTAGCAGTAGCAACATACAACGCTTCACCCAATTTATCTTGTTGGCTAAATAATGCGTCTTGGTACTCCCAGAAATGTCCTTGCTGCATTGCAGCCCAAGCAGATCTTGCTGCTGGTAATGCTTCGGCGTGAATATTAAACAAAGGGAAATGTTTGTAGACGAGTTTAAATCGATCAGGATACTTTTCCATCAACTTTTTCAAGGTTTCATGTGCCTTAGCACAATAGGGACATTCAAAATCCGAGAACTCTACAAGCACAGTTTTTGACTCAGCAGCTCCAGTAATGGGAGAATCACCAATGACTGTTTGGGGATTGGTTTCTAATTCCTGTATGAATGCCTGCCGAGCTTGCTGTACTTTCTGCTGTTGCTGCTGTTGTTGTTGCAGTTGGTAGGCTTGAACAGACTCGATCAGGACTTCTGGGTGTTTGCGGATAACTTGTAAAATCTGTTCTTCCATTCGCGAACTGACGCGAGTAGCAGCTGCTTGTGCAGGAAATGACCACACCAAAACTACACACAATAAGCCCAAAGCTGCCATGCTACGTAGGGTTTGCTGTAGTTTATCGAACCAATAAGAAAATGTACGCATACAAAACCTTTTGTAGATCAAACGTCTACACTGTCATATCATTTTGTACGTCGCTATTGACGAGTGAATACACAGAATTTGTAAAAGTAAGTAAAAATGGCGTAGATAAACACTACTTTACCTGACGGGCTGAAGCATGATTGGTATGTCTTAGCTTTAATTTCATAACTTGAAAGTAGCAACAAGGGATTTCCTTTGCAAAATCTTCACATAAAACTAGTGTGAGCGCGCTTAGTATTTTCTTGTGGCTGAAGTTAGCTTTGCAAAAGTGTAAGGGACTCAAGAATATATATATGCTTAAGATTATTGCTAGCGGATTAATTGGTTTAAGTACAGCACTGTTGATAGCTTTGCCACCGACTACAGCAGCTTCAGTCTGTAAAGTCACTGATCCTACTGGTACTCCCCTGAATGTACGAGAAAAACCAAATGGGCGTGTCGTGAACGCAGTGAAAAATGGTAGAGAAGTTAATATCCTTGAATCTGATTCAGATGAACAAGGACGTTCTTGGGCTAAAGTTGGCGGCTACTACAACGGTGAATACAAAGTATGGGGATGGGTGCTAAGAGAATTCATCAGTTGTTATGAGCGTCATTAGTCACTTTTGAGCCAACAAGGCGAGTTAAAAACGGAGATCGGATTCAGGTGTTTAAGTTGGGGCAACCCTGCCAATCGCAAGTTTTGACATTGAGACGAAAATCCGCGTAACTTCAGTTCGCGGAGTGTTCAAGTAAGTCCTACTTAATTTTTGTGCAGTCCCTTAGCTTTTCGTCTTAGGTTGAACAACCTTTACGTTATTTACTACGCTTTTGACACCTTTTATCTGCTTTGCCAGTTCTATCTTTTTCATATTTTGCGAATGAAAAATGTTTCCTGATATAGTCACTACTCCATCTTTAGCGTCAACGAGTAGCTGACTTCCAGGTATGTTTGCCTCCAACTTATCTCGAACTTCTGTAGCCAAGGCTGCATCAGTTCTCTTTGTACCGCCTTTGTTAAAGGCATTATTGCGCTCTTCATGTGCTCGAATATCAGCATTTAGCTGATTTCTACGCATTTGGCTTTGGGCGTCGTCTTTGTTAGCCTCAACTGTCTTTGCATCTGGCACGTCAGTACTTTCTTTAGTTGAATCAGGAGCATTAGCAGAAGTCTTAGCGGTGTCTTGGCAAGCAACAGTACCTAACAGTAAAATACTGCTAAGGAGAAACAATGATAGTTTTTTCATTTTCAATTCACTCAATTACGTAGCAGTTCAAAGCTTATATTTCCGAAATCCGGAAAAGAAGTGAAAATAATAGGATTAGTTACTCGAACACAAAATATGTCTGTCTCGCAGTTTTACAATAAGTAATTCTTTGAAAGACATTTATTGTTGACGTATTTATGTATGACTTATTGAACCGTCTCTATTTATCATGATTCGTAACATATTACTGAAATTTATTGTATCTATCTAATGAAGGATTTTTTATGAGAAAAAGATAAGGATAAATAGTCCAAAATACTGAGTAAGTTTGGCTCGAGTTCTGGGTTCGGAGATGAAACACGAGTACCTCATATAAGAGCGATCGCAGTCATAAAATCCTATTCCTTAAGGGTTAGTTAAATTTTATACTGATTTCATTCATTGCTACTAATGCATTGTTTTCAATACTAAATCATTGCTCAAAAACCATACTTACGCTCTTCTTAAAGTATTCAATTTTATTCTATTAAAGATGGGATTTATTATAAAAATAAATTTACAATAGTTGGATATAGCAATCCTAAATCATTCGTGAACAACAAGATACCGACAACTCCTACGAAGTCGAGAATCTTAGCATACGCGATTTTCACCAATCAATTAGGATTCCTATATCAAATAAAGCTATTAGATTCTATAAGTGCATTAAAACATGAATTGTTGTGATTACAGGAGACTCGGCGAGAATCAGACGCGCTACTATCCTATAGCATTGAAAAAATCTTCAAACTGCAAATGGTAGAGCAAGCAGGGTGCAAGCTAAACTGCTTTTCCTTACTTCCATATCCTCAATCGATAGATGTCAAATTCAATTTGGGATGCTCTTTTGTGTAGAACGCCAGAATTAGTTGACTATTATTTAGACTTGGTTTGATTAGATAAAGGTTCAATAGACATCTGGTTTTGTGCAATTGATGAAGCGTCAGATGTGTCTCCAAGAGAACAAAATAGTCATTGCCTCATACGCGCTAGCTCCCTTGCAACTTTGTAGAAAATGCTGTACGTGTCCAAATCACATCTAAAATTGCCACAATAAAGAAGCATTCAATTCTACAAGTGGCTATGACAGCAACTAACAGCCTACCTGATGGTCCAAAAGTGCCGACATTTCTGCGGCGGATGAAATTCCTTTTCCAGCCGTTGAAATACATGGAGGATTTCGCTAAAGTTTATGGTGACAACTTTACCATCTGGCGTCGAAATGGTCCTGGCATGGTCGTTTTCAGTCACCCGCAAGCACTACAACAAATTTTTGCGGCTGCTTCGGACCAGTTTGATGCTGGCAGGGCAAACAAAGGGCTACAATTTTTACTGGGAGCGAACTCCCTGATTTTGCAGGATGGCGATCGCCACCAGCGCCAACGTCAATTGTTAACTCCTCCTTTTCATGGGGAACGCATGCGGGCTTATGGTGAAGCAATACGTGAAATTACGCAGCAAGTCAGTAACGAATGGAGTGTTGGGCAGCCTTTCAAGATTCGAGCATCAATGCAAGAAATCACCCTACGCGTCATCTTGCGGGCAGTGTTTGGCTTAGATGAGGGAGAACGTTTTCAAGAACTTCGCCAACGGCTGACAAAATTGCTAGATATCATGGGTTCCCCCTTAATGTCTACGGCTTTCTTTTTTCCGTTCATCCAAAAAGATTTGGGTGCATGGAGTCCGTGGGGACAAATTTTGCAATTACGACAACAAATAGATGAACTTATTTATGAACTCATTCGCGAACGTCGGGCTGAATTAAACCAAAATCGCCAAGATATCCTTAGTTTAATGATATCAGCTCGTTACGCAGACGGTCAGTCAATGACGGATGAAGAGTTACACGATGAGTTGATGACTCTGTTGGTGGCGGGACACGAAACCACTGCATCCGCATTGACATGGGCGTTTTACTGGTGCGATCGCGTACCTGAAGTCCGTGACAAGTTGCAGGCAGAACTTGACTTTGTTGGTGACAACCCAGATCCAAGTCTCATTGCTAAACTACCCTATTTAACAGCAGTTTGCCAAGAAACACTGCGCATCTACCCCATTGTTACGGGTGCTTTTGTGCGGGTTGTCAAATCCCCAATGGTAGTTATGGGTTACAACCTCCCAGTAGGAACACTAATCGCTCCGAGTATATACTTAGCGCACCATCGCAAAGAAGTTTATCCCGACTCAAAGCAGTTCAAACCAGAACGCTTTTTAGAAAGACTATTTTCCCCTTATGAGTATTTGCCCTTTGGTGGCGGGAATCGTCGCTGTATTGGGATGGCTTTTGCTCAGTATGAAATGAAATTTGTGTTAGCAACAATTCTATCGCGCTTTCAACTCTCCCTCATGAACAAGCGTCCCGTGCGCCCTGTACGTCGGGGTTTGACTTTAGCAGCACCAGGAGGTATGCGGATGGTGGCAAAACCTGTGGTGAAGCGGGCAACAACTCCCAATACTAAAGACAATCTATTTGTTAAGACAACATTCTAGTACCACGAGCGCGGAATTAAAAATTAAAAAAGCCCGAGTTGCAAGCTTTCTAGCAATTTTTAATGGTAGGTTTATTTCCATAGTTATGTATTAGTAGGGAGCATTCTTGAGGGAGAAGGGAGTTTCCTCCCTATGCTCCCCTACCTGGAATGATGAGCGATCGCCTAATTCAAAACAGACAAGTTTCTAAAGATACGTTTTAATTTACGTTCAACTTGAGTGTTCTTAAAGTGCGAACGCCTCTTACTCATCGAATTTATTTTTTGTTTGGGATTAAGTCTTCTATCGTGCCGATTGCGTTAAAACTCCGGCTGAACCTCTTACACAATTCATTAGTGAAACATAAATGGGCCATACTCACTGAAGCCCAGAAGCAGTTATTCCGGGAGGAAATCGCAGCCCTGGCGGAAATGGCTGGAGAGGAGGGTAAATA
>JAQYWP010001246.1 GCA_029379285.1 Rhizonema sp. PD38 | reverse complement strand
GTTATGAGTTATGTATCGATAGTTAAGAGTTTTTTCTTTTGACTCTCCAATTTATAATAAGCAATTAATCATCGAATCAATTTGCACAGAACATTTTTCGAGATTGAGAATTGGGAATTGGGAAAAAGGTAATAAATTCATCCCCATTACCCATTACCCGCTACATATTACCCATTACCCATTACCCATTACCCACTTATGATACATCCAATTAAAATTAACAATCATCCTTTCAGATTTCTGCTTTACTTGGAATGGATATTATTCGCTTTTACTGTCTTAACCTCAATCATCCCATTTGCCTCACATGACACTAATCCCGTGTTCTCAGAGCTAACAATGGTTAGTTTGACTCTTTTTGGTTTAATGGGTTTAAGATTACCTAAAAATAATCATATCAATAAGATAATTTACACGATTGCTGAAATATTGCTAATTATAATAATTAGTTCTTATGGGGGAAAAGTTGCTAGAGTTTTTTCCTTCTTCTACATTATTTTGGTAATTCGTAGTTGTTTAATTTTTCAGTTACCCAGTCGTTTAATAGTGACTGTTCTTTCCTATATTTTATTTTTAATAACACTTGCAAATCGATTATCTCACATTCCATTATCACCAATAGCACGAGTACGATTTTGGTTTTTTCACGTAAGTTTTGCGTTAATATTTGGATTATCTTTAGTATTTGTTTTAATATTGATGAATGTGATATTATCTGAACGGCATAGTCGAGAAAACTTAGCAATTGCCAATGAAAAACTCCGGGAATATGCTTTGCAAATTGAAAATCAAGCTACCCTTGAAGAACGCAACCGTATTGCTCGTGAAATACACGATTCATTAGGGCATTCTCTCACTGCTTTAAATTTACAATTAGAAACTGCTTTGAAGCTTTGGCATTCTAACCCAGATAAAGCTCAAACTTTCTTAGTGAAGGCAAAAGAACTAGGTTCTAAATCGCTATACGATGTGCGTCAATCAGTCTCTGCTATTCGTTATCATCCCTTACAAGCGCACTCTTTAGAAGAGTCAATTGTAGGACTTACAGAAAATGTTCATCGTTCCACTGGTATTGCACCAACTTGTACAATTAACTTGCTTCACCCGATCCCAATCGAAATTAATACCGCTATCTATCGAATTATTCAAGAATCATTTACAAACATTTGTAAATATGCACAAGCTACAACAGTTACATTAGAGTTAACTACGACGCTAACAAGTGTAGAGTTAATGATTCAAGATAATGGTATTGGGTTTGATTTGGCACAAAATACTACTGGGTTTGGACTTCAAAGTATGCGCGATCGCACTTTGGCATTGAGAGGGAATTTTGAAATAGATAGTTTTCCTGGTTTAGGTTGCATAATTAAAGTTGACATTCCTTTAAAAAAAATGTCGTCAGGGAGTAGGTATGCGTGAATAAAAGCGACTTTGATTTGGAAACTCGTCAACATTTCAAAGAATTCGCTTATATGTACTGAATAGTACGCTTTCAGTCTGAAAAGAGAGTTAGTTGATAGTATATTTATAGACAGGTCAGTATTTATTTACATACTTAGTATTTTTTAGGAAAACCTACTTCAGTAGATAGAAGAAATATGTCTCCTATCATCATAGCCTTTCTCCGTCAAATCTCATACACTTTCGCCCTCAAGAGAAAGCCCCTTACACACGCGCTTGAGAGAGGGATACCCGTCAGGGTGGGGTGAAGGCGTATGCAATGTGACTAAAACAAGAGCCGCTACAGTCCGTTGCCATTTGTCATTTATCATGTACAAAGAATAAAGAACAAATAACAAACGTTCATTTATACCAATAAATTTCCCATGATTAAAGTATTACTTGTTGATGACCAAAGTTTAATTCGTCAAGGATTGAAGGCTTTATTAGAATTAGAATCAGATTTAGAAATCGTTGGAGAGGCAGAAAATGGTGGAAGCGCAATTAAATTGATAGAAGAATTGTATCCTGATATCGTCTTAATGGATATTAGAATGCCTATTATGGATGGAGTTGCAGCGACACGAGAAATTCAAAAACGTTTTATTGGCATTAAAGTTTTAGTGCTAACGACTTTTGATGATGATGAGTATGTGACAGCAGCGTTGCAAAATGGAGCAATGGGCTATTTACTTAAAGATACACCCTCAGAAGAGTTAGCCGTGGCAATTCGAGCCGTATATAAAGGATATACTCAACTGGGACCGGGAATAGTTAAAAAACTTTTAACTCAGTTTCCAAAAGTGACACAAACTCAGTCAGCATCTCCACCAACTAGTTTAGCGGAACTTACTCCCAGAGAAAAAGAAGTTTTGCGATTAATTGCTGGTGGTGCTAGTAACAGGGAAATTGCTTGTAAGTTATACATTTCTGAGGGTACAGTAAAGAATCATGTTACAAATATTTTAAATCGCTTAAATTTACGCGATCGCACCCAAGCCGCGATTTTTGCTAATTCTTTCTTGTCCCATTTGGATGACTCTAATTGAAGCAATTAGTAATTAGCCGTCAGTGACGAACGGAATAAGGTATGTCTCCAATATTTGCTTCTGAAGAGTGCTAAGTGCATAAAATATTTTTAATTCATATTAAACCAGGGTAAGCGCATCTAAAAATGTAGCTAGTTGTACAGACGTTTAAGAAGAATGAT